>CANQIS010000008.1 GCA_947624115.1 uncultured Bacilli bacterium | reverse complement strand
TCAAAAAGAGAATTAGAATATAATACTTATATTGAAGAAGCAAAAATCGAAGGAAGAAATCAGGGATTAGCCGATGGCAGAATAGCTGGCAGAATAGCTGGCAAAATCGAAGGTAAAATCGAGGGTAAAATCGAGGGTAAAAATGAGCGCAATTTAGAAATTGCCAAGAATTTATTAGACCAAAATGTTGATATAAGTATCATATCTAATGCTACTGGTTTAACGCTAGATGAAATAAACAATTTAAAATAAAATATTTGTTAGAAAAAATTTATTTTTTTGTTAAAATGTATTGAACATTTATAAAATTAATGGTATAATTAAGTAGATTTGTTATAAGTGTGTTTTGTTATTACAATATTTTTTTATTTTTTGTATTGTTCTAATTTAACTTATAATGAATCAAATATCATAATTTAAATATCTGCTATGGAAATAGCACTAGAAAAACATAGACTTGTTCTTTGTTTTTTTAGTATATATTAAAAAAGTTATTATGACAAAAAAGTCATTACTTTATTATAATAATATTGTATAATTTAATTGGTGATTTACATGAAAATTTTAATTATCGAAGATGATGATACGATAAGACAAGGTTTAAAATTTTATTTAGAGCAAGAAAATTATGGCGTTATTGATTCTGCAACAGCTAAAGATTCATTAGAGTTGATAAATAATAATGTAGATATAGATATTATTTTATTAGATATAAATTTGCCTGATAAAAATGGTTTTGATTTATTTAAGGAAATAAAAGAAATTAAAGATTTTCCTATTATATTTTTAACGGCAAATGATTTGGAAGTATCAGTAGTAAGAGGACTTGATATGGGAGCAGATGATTATATAACTAAACCATTTAAAGCACGTGAATTAGTATCGAGAATAAAAAATGCTTTACGTAGAGTAAATAATAAACAAGATAATAATTTAATTAAAATTCAAGATATTGTTATTGATTTAAGACAAGCTAAAGTTTTTAAAAAAGGTATTGATGTCATGTTAACTGCTTTAGAATATAAAATTTTATTATCTTTTGCGCTTAATCCAAATACTATTTTTACGCGTGAAAAAATTTTGGCAGATATTTGGGATGTTAATGAGGATTATGTTAATGATAATACTTTAACTGTTTATATTAAACGTATAAGAGAAAAAATAGAAGATGATTCTTCTAATCCTAAAATAATTATAACAGTGCGTGGCTTAGGATATAAATTAGGAGAAATAAATGCTTAAAAATAAAGAAATTAAAAAATTATTTTTTACTTGTTTTATATTATTTATTTTAGCTATAATTTTATGTATATTATTTAGTATTTTATCGTTTAATATTTATAAAAATGAGTTAATAAAAAATAATAGTAAATTAATTGGTACTATTTTAGAAAATCATCCAAATTTAGAAAAAGAAGTTATTGATTCTTTAGTTGATAATGAAGAAAAAACGGAATACGGTTTAAGTGTTTTACAAAAATATGGTTTAGATGATAGTAAATATCTTGATTATTTTGCTGATAATAATTCATTAAAAGTAAATCTTATAATTTATAATATTGTTTTTACAGTTTTAATTTTAACTACTTTTTTTGTAATTTGTTTCATTTTTATCAAAAAACAGTATCAAACACTTAATCATATAGATAAATATATGAATAATATTTTACATGGTGATTATTCATTAGATATTAGGGATTATTGCGAGGGTGATATTAGTAATTTAAAAAATGATATATATAAAATGACGGTGAAATTAAAAGAACAGAATAATTTATTATTAATAAGTAAAAAAAATTTAGAAGAAACTTTAGCCGATATTTCGCATCAAATTAAAACTCCACTTACTAGTATGTATGTGATTAATGATATTTTAATTGATAATGAATTAGATTCTAAAGAAAGAAAAGAATTTTTAACTAAAAATAAAAATCAGTTAGAAAGAATTGAGTGGTTAGTTACTTCTTTATTAAAAATATCAAGATTAGATAATGGATCAATTAAATTACAAAGAGATACTATTAATATAGATGATCTAATAAATACGGCTATTTATCCTATTAAAATATTAGCTGAGTTAAAAAATATTGATATTATTTTTAAATCTGTTAATTATAATTATGAATTAGATTTTAATTGGACTTGTGAGGCTTTAACTAATATTTTAAAAAATGCTTGTGAACACACTAATAATAATGGTAAAATTATAATAGATGTAAAAGATAATCCATTATATTTAAATATTATAATAAAAGATAATGGTGTTGGTATAAAAAAAGAGGATTTAGCGCATATATTTGAAAGATTTTATAAAGGTAGTCAAAATAAAGATAGTATTGGTATTGGGCTAAATTTATCTAAAAAAATTATTAATTTACAAAATGGTGAAATAGATTGTAAAAGTACAATTAATGTTGGTACAACATTTGATATTAAATTTTATAAAAAAATAATATAGAAGGTGATTTATGAAAAAATTGTTGATGATTTTAATTCCTATAATTTTTATTATATTAATATTTGTTTTAAATATAATGTTAATCACTAATAAAACATATTATAAAAATAAATATTATACAGTTAATAATCAAGAAATATTTATTCCAAGATTTTCTTATTTTAATAGTGAATGTTGTATGACGGCTGCTACTTTTTATTCATTAAAATCTAAGAATTTGCTTGAAAGAGAAATAGGTAATTATTTAGATGATTTTACATATTTTAGAAATAGTAATACTTACGGATATGTAAAGGATGATCTTTTTATTCAATCTTATGAAGTAATCGAAAAAGGATTATATCGAGAAATAGTGATTGTATATTAATATTTTATATAATTAAGGTGTTTATTTAAGGTGAAGTATAATGCGAAAAAAATTAAAAAATATATTAAAATATAATTTAAAAACATTACTGGGGTTTGAATTTATTTATAAAATAATTACTTCTATTATTTTTATTCCACTTTTTTTATCAATTTTTAAACTAATTACTAAAGTTAGTGGTTATAATTATTTAACATTTGAAAATATTTTTTCTTTTTTAATTAATCCTATAACCATTATTTTTCTTCTTACTTTATTTATATTAATGACATTTTATACGATTATTGATATTAGTGCGATTATAATTATTTTAGATAGTTCATATCAACAACAAAAAATAACAATTAAAGATGCTTTTATATTAGCGTGTCAAAGATCAATGAAGATTTTTAAGAAAAAGAATTTTTTATTTTGTTTCTTGGTTTTATTTTTAATTCCTTTTTTAAATGTTGGTATATCTTCTGGTTTTATATCTACTATATCTGTTCCAGAATTTGTTATTGATTATATAAATAAGAATTGGTTATTGTCCATTTTATATTCAAGTTTAATTATTTTTTTAACAATTATTCTCTTTAGATGGATATATTCTATTCATTATTTTGTACTTGAAAATTGTGATTTTAAAATGGCTACTAAAAAGAGCATTCAATTAAGTAAAAAGAATAAGTTTAAAGATTTTCTTAAAATTACTATTACACAAATTTTAATCGCATTTCTTTATATATTATTTATTTTATTGGGAATATTAATAATTAGTTTTATTTATAAATTATTTGGTAAATTTAATATTTTGGGTAGTTTATCAATTACTATTGTTTGGCTTATAGTGGCAATCTCATTTATGATGATAATGTTATTATCAACGACGATAAGTTATGCGATTATTAGTTGTTTATATTATGAACATAAAGAAAAGAATAATGAACAAATTGTTCATATTGAAGTGAAATATAACGATAAATTAAAAATAAATAAAAGGTTTAATATTTTAAAATATGTGGCTGTTTTTTTAGTAATATTTAGTGGGACTTTATTTACTTATTCTGTTATTAATAATAAATATGATTTAAAAATTGAATATATCAGAACAATGGAAGTAACAGCTCATCGTGGTGCTTCAGTTACATATCCAGAAAATACAATGAGTGCTTTTATTGGCGCAAAAGAGTTAGGCGCGGACTGGATCGAATTAGATGTGCAACAAACTAAGGATAAAAAGTTGATTGTTTTACACGATACTAATTTAAAAAGAACAACTGGTTTAAATAAAAATACTTGGGAAACTACGTATGATGAGGTAAAAGAATTAGATGCAGGTAGTTTTTTTGATAAAAGGTTTAAAGACGAAAGAATTCCATTATTAGAAGAAGTTATTAAATTTGCTAAAAATAATAATATTAAACTTAATATTGAATTAAAGCCAACTGGTTATGAAACGGATTTTGAAAAATCAGTTGTAGATTTAATAAAAAAATATGATTTTAATGATTTTTGTGTTATTACATCACAAGTTTATGAAGTTTTAGAAAATGTAAAAAAATATGATAAAAGCGTTAAAACCGTTTATGTTATGAGTTTGGCTTATGGTGATATTACAAAACTCGATGCGGCTGATATTTTTAGTGTTGAAGCATCAAGTATAAATAAAAAATTAGTAAAACAAATTCATAATGATGGACGAGAATTATATGCTTGGACTGTTAATACTAAGGATAGTATTAATTCGATGATAGATTTAAATGTTGATAATATTATTACTGATAATATTACATTAGCGTTTGATACTATTTATGAAAGTAAGACTAGTAATATTATTCAAGAATTTGTTAAATTAATTAATAATTTGTTAAAATAGTATAAAAATCAGAGTTAAAGTTATTAACTCTGATTTGTCTTATAGATAACCTTTTAATTGTTCAATTGTATCTTGTTGAAATTTAAGAAATTTTTTGGCAAAATCTAAATATTTTTTATTAACGACCTCTTTGTAATTGGTAATTTTCTTTTCCATATCGATTGTTCCCATTGTAATACCTTTAATTAACATATCAGCCATGGCTGCATCGCTATTATCAGATTTTACTTCTTTAGCAATTCCCATTTTCGCACCCATTTTGGCCATCATACTATTTTCTTCAAGACCAACATTATATTCCTTTAGATGTATTTTTGCTTCTTTTAAAAATTTTTCATAATCTTTTAGAATTTCTTCAACCTTTTTCTTGATTTTATTATCTTTATTATTTAATTCTTGTAGTAATTTTTCTAATGTGATACATGACATATCACAATCTTTATAAATATATTCAAGTAATTCTAAATTTTCGTCCATTCTATCACGCTCCTATTTTATTATGAGTTTGATTGTGATAAATTATGCATAAAAATTTATGTATGTTATAATAATTTGTAATATGACAAAAAAGTAAGAAAAAAGTCATTATAAAGTAATATTTTTATATTAGAATGTTTAAAAGGAGGGAAGTTATGGAAATTTTAAGAGTAGAGAATCTGTGCAAAAATTATGGAAAAGATGAAACTCTAGTTAAGGCTTTAGATAATGTAAGTTTTAGTGTAGAAAAAGGAGAATTTGTTGCAATTGTGGGTTCAAGTGGCAGTGGTAAGAGTACACTACTTCATTTACTTGGTGGTGTAGATCGACCAACAAGTGGCAAAATTTTTATTGACGGTGAGGATATTTATGAATTAAATGATACTAATTTAGCCATTTTTCGTCGAAGACAGGTAGGACTTATTTATCAATTTTATAATTTAATACCTATTTTAAATGTTAAAGAAAATATTACATTACCAATTTTGTTAGATGGAAAAGCTGTCGATGATGTTTATTTAAATGAATTAATTGAAACTTTAAATTTAAAGAATAGAATAAATCATTTGCCAAATGAATTATCTGGTGGACAACAACAGCGAGTTTCGATTGGAAGGGCATTAATGAATCATCCAACACTTTTACTGGCTGATGAACCAACTGGAAATTTAGATAGTAAGGCTAGTCGTGATATTGTTGAACTTTTAAAGTTATCAAATAAAAAATATAAGCAAACAATTATTATGATAACTCATGATCATAATCTTGCTTTAAATGCTGATCGAATTATTACTATTGATGATGGTAAAATAGTTAGTGATGAAGTGGTAAAATGAATATTTTAAATAAATTGACGATTAAGCATTTAAAAATGAATAAAAAAAGAACGACGGTAACAATTATTGGCGTTATTTTATCGACAGCCTTAATGGTTGGTATAGGTTTAATATTTTCAAGTTTTAGAGAATATATGATAGAAAGTACAATTAAAAGTGTTGGTGATTATCATGTATTAATTGAAAATGTTCCTAAAGATAAATTATCGTTAATAACGAAAAATATTAAAATTAAAGATTATTATTATGCTCAACATTTGGGTTATGCATATTTAGAAAATAGTATAAATGAATATAAACCTTATCTAAATGTTTTAGCAGTAAGTGATAGTTATTTTGATGAATTAAATTTAATTGAAGGACGATTGCCAAAGAATGATAACGAAGTTTTAATTTCAGCTCATATTCAATATAATGGTGGAGTTGATTATGATGTTGGAGATACTTTAAATTTGGAAATTGGTGAACGTTATTTTGAGAGTAAAAAAGTTGAAACAATGGGTTTTATGCCAGGTGAAGTATTAAATATTAATGATAAGAAAACTTATACTATTGTTGGTATAGTCGAAAGATCTGTTTTAGAAAATTATAGTGAACCTGGTTATAGTATTTTTACTAAAGAAAGTAATAATGACAATAATTTAAATGTTTATATTCATTATAAAAAAGTAAAGGATACTTATAAAATTAGTGAGGATATTGCTGATAAATTAGGCTTTAAAAGTTTAACGGCCGATTATAAATATTATGAGGAGATCAATTATAATTCTTCGCTTTTAGCGATGTATGGTATTAGTCGTTATGAAAATGTTTTAGAGGGTGTAAGTGGTATTTTAAATCTTATATTATGCTTAATTTCTGTTGGTTGTATTATCGTTATTTATAATTCTTTTGCAATTTCAGTAATGGAAAGAAAAAAGCAATTTGGTCTATTTTCTAGTATAGGAGCAACGAAACATCAATTAAGAAAGACCGTTTTTTTCGAAGCCTTTATAATTGGAATTATTGGGATTCCACTTGGTTTATTAGGTGGCTTTTTAGGAATATCTGTCGTTATTGAAGTTGTTAATTATTTAGCACCTGATGACTTACATTTTTATTTATCAGTTTATCCACTATTTATTGTAATTCCTATTATTTTTATGATTATTGTTATTATTGTATCGGCTTTTATTCCTGCAAAACGTGCAAGTAAAATAACACCAATTGAAGCTATTAGGTTAAATGATGATATTAAAATTAAAAGAAATAAACTAAAAACAAATAAATTTGTAAAAAAAATATTTGGTATTGAGGGTGATATAGCTTTAAAGAATATTAAAAGGAATAAAAGAAAATATCGTATAACAATTATCTCACTTTTTATAAGTATTGTAATGTTTATTACATTTTCATCATTTATTGATTACCTTTTTAAAGGTGTTGATGATGTGACACAGTTACCTGATTATGATATTAATGTTATGTTTGTTGATAATGTTAATGAAGAAATAATATCTAAAATTGTTAATCATGAACAAGTTGATAAAAGTGTTGTTGTTTTTAGTACAACGGGTTTAAATACTAATACTGATTTTTCTAGTATCACAACTGATGATTACAAGAAAATTCATGGAAATTATTTTGAAGAAGTAGGAAAATATGATAATGGAGATTATAATTATATTTGGATTGAGGCCATATCTAATGAAGCGTTTGCTAATTATTTAAATGAATTAGGATATAAAGAAGCAAAACCAGTATTATTAAATGTAGAACAAGGAATAAATTATACAGAAAATTCTCGAAAATCATATAATATAAAAAAATATAAATCAAATAATTTAGAAATTGATTTATATGATGGTGTTTATGATGAGAAATCTAATGTTAGTTATGAATATGTTGGAGTTTTGAATGATTATTATCTAGGTAATAAAGCACCATTTGGAATGAATGATTATTTAGATGTTGTAGATCCTGTCTTTATTATATCAAAAGATATGTTAGATAATAATATTTTTGGTAATCATTTGTATACCTCTAATGTTTATATAAGAATTGTAGCGAAAAAGTATGATGAACTAGAAAAACTATTAGATAATTATAAATTTGGAGGTCATTCTACTGATATAAGGAAAGATACAATTCAATATGTAAATTATACGGAAGAATTCAAAAATGAAAAAAATTCTGTTTTAGCAGTTAAAATTTTAATATATGGTTTTATCGCTTTAGTTACATTAATAGGTGTTACTAGTGTCTTTAATACAATTAATACCAGTATTGCCCTTAGAAGAAAAGAATTTGCGATGTTAAGAAGTGTTGGTTTAACTTCATCTGGATTTAATAAAATGCTATATTTAGAAAGTATAATTATCGGTTTGAAATCATTACTATATTCACTTCCAACTTCTATTATTTTAATTTTATTTGTTCATATTTCAATGAGTAATATTACTAACTACGATAGTATAATTTTACCAATTAAAAGTATTATTATTGCAATTATAGGTGTATTTATAATTGTGTTAATAACAATGATGTATGCTTCAAATAAAATAAAACATGAAAATATTTTAGAAGCAATTCGTGAAGAAAATATTTAATTTAAATTAATTGTAAAAAATATAAATTCATGATATTATGATAATGTAATAGCAAAAATAATAAAATGTTATAGAGGTGTTTTTTATGCTAAAAATATATAATTCATTAACAAATAAAAAAGAAGAATTTAAACCATATAATTCAAAAATGGTAACAATGTATTCTTGTGGTCCAACTGTTTATAATTATCCGCATATTGGAAATATGCGTGCCTATATTTTTATGGATAATTTAAGAAGAATTTTAAAATATAATGGTTATAATATTAATGGTGTTATGAATATAACTGATGTAGGGCATTTAACAAGTGATGCAGATACCGGTGAAGACAAAATGGAATTAGCAAGTAAGCGTGAAAAAAAATCACCTTATGAAATTGCAGAATATTATACGAAAATATTTTTTGATAATTTACAAAAATTGAATATTGATTTGCCAAATCATATAGTTAAAGCGACAGATTATGTTGATAAAATGATTAATTTTGTTAAAATATTAGAGGAAAAAGGTTATACTTATAAATTAGAAGATGGGATTTATTTTGATATTAAAAAATTCAAGAATTATGGAAAGTTAAGTAATAAGGATTTAAATGATATTGGTATAGCTAGAATTGAAGAAAATACTGGCAAACATCATCCCTTTGATTTTGCTTTATGGAAATTTGTACCAGATAATCATATTATGAAATGGGATAGTCCATGGGGAATTGGTTGTCCTGGTTGGCATATTGAATGTTCTACTATGAGTAATGATTTACTTGGTGAAAATATTGATATTCATACTGGTGGTATCGATCATAAAACAGTTCATCATGAAAATGAAATAGCGCAAAATGACTGTGCTATTGGACATTCTGTTGTAAAATATTGGTTACATTGTGATTATCTTCAAGTAAATGGTGGCAAGATGAGTAAGAGTTTAGGTAATTTTTATACTCTTGATGATTTAGAAAAAATTGGTTATAGTTCGCTTGATTTTAAATATTTTTGTTTAAATTCTCATTATCGTAAACCTATAAATTTTACACTAGATGCTATAGAATCAGCTAAAATAGCGCGTCAAAATTTAATTAAAATTCTGCAAAATCATAAAAATTCTAGTACAAAGATAGATTCTAAAATTTTATCAGATTATAAACAAAAATTTCTTGAGGCAATTAATGATGATTTGAATACACCACTTGCTTTAGGGATATTGTGGACTTTAATAAAAGAAGAAAATAGTATTGATGTTTATAATTTAGCCCTTGATTTTGATAAAGTATTTGGTTTAGATTTAGATAAATATGAAGAAAAAATATTGGAAATACCAGATGAAATAAAAGAACTATCTGAAAAAAGATTGCAAGCTAAGAAAGATAAGAATTTTAAATTAGCTGATGAATTAAGAGATCAAATATTAAATAAAGGTTATATTATTGAAGATAAAAAAGATGGTTATGTTTTAAAAAAAGTTTAAAATAATTCTTACAAAAAAAATTAAAAAGTGTTAAAATATATATATAACGAGTAGCTATTTATTGGCGTAAGTCCAGTTAATTAGCTACTTTTTTATTTTTTAGGGGGTAAGATAAAATGTTTCAGATTGGTGAATATGTAGTATATAAAAAAGATGTTTGTAAAATAGTTGATATAAAAGAGAATAGTTTTAATAATCAAAATTATTATGTTTTATATCCTATTGATGATGAAACATTAAAAATAAGTGTGCCAGTTGATAATAAAACAGGTTTATTAAGACCACTTATGACATTAGATCAAGTCAATGATTTAATAAAAGAAATACCTAATATTAAGATTGTTGAAAATAATAATAGAATGATGGAAACAGAATATCGAATATTATTAAATTCTAATAATTATGAAGATCTTATTAAAATAATTAAAACAGCATATTTGCGAAATAAGGAAAGAATGGATAATAATAAGAAAACAAGAGATAAAGATCAAGAGTATTTTGAACAAGCAGAAAGATATTTATATAATGAATTTAGTTTAGTATTAGGCTTAAATTTTAATGAAACAAAAGAATATGTTGTTAAAAAAGTAACAGAAATGGACGCTAAATAATTACGATATATATAAAATAATATTGACTAATATTATTTTTTTATATATAATATGAATGTATGAACATATAATCATATAAAGGAAGTGTATTATGAAATTACATAGTCAAGAATTATTGATAGGTTTAAGTGAATTTTTTAAAATTTTTGGAGATTCAACTAGACTTAGAATTTTAGATGTTTTGTTGAATGGTGAAAAATGTGTTAATGAAATATCAGAAATTTTGGACGTTAGTCAGTCTGCCGTTTCACATCAATTAAAAAATTTGCGTTCATCAAATTTGGTTAGTACAACAAAAATCGGTAAAATTGTTAAATATCGTCTTTCAGATGAGCATATTAAAATTATATTCCAGTATGGGTTAGAGCATATTATGGAGGAAGTTAAAAATGAAAAAAATTAATCTTGATTTAATAAGAATTATTTTAAGTGGTCTTTTATTTGTTATTAATTTATTTTTGTCTGATTTTACGTTAAAAATTATTTTAATTTGTATAAGTTATATTATAATCTCATCTGAGATGTATATTAATTTATTTAAAAATATTAGAAAATTAGAAATATTTGATGAAAATTTTTTGATGATTATTGCTACTATTACTGCATTTATTATAGGTGAGTATGAAGAGGCAATTTTAGTTATGTGGTTATTTAATTTAGGTGAATATTTATCAGATAAAGCGGTAAGTCAATCAGAAGAGTCGATTACTAAATTAATGGATTTAAGAGGGGATACTATTAATTTAAAGCAAGCTGATAATATTATAAATACTGATATTAAAAATGTTAAAATAGGAGATATTTTTATTGTAAAACCTGGAGAAAAGATTGGTTTAGATGGAATGGTAGTAGATGGCATTAGTAATGTGGATACTGCGTCTATTACAGGTGAATCTGTACCTAAAAAAATTAGAAGTGGGGATATGGTTATTAGTGGTTATACTAATATTGATTCTATTTTAACTATCAAGGCTACATCCAATTTTGAAACAAGTACGGCTAGTAAAATTATTGAACTTATAAAAAATGCTGAGGATAAGAAAACGAAAACAGAAAAATTTATTACAAGATTTTGTAAAATATATACACCAATTATTGTCTTATTAGCTATTTTACTTACATTAATTCCTTATTTAATGACTGGTGATTTAAATAAATGGTTATATAGATCTTTAATATTTTTAGTTACATCTTGCCCATGTGCTTTAATAATATCTATTCCACTTGGATTTTTCTCTGGAATAGGATATGCTAGCAAAAGAGGAATATTAGTTAAAGGAAGTGTCGAGTTAGAAAGTTTATCAAAAATAAAAAATATTATTTTTGATAAAACAGGAACTTTAACTAAAGGTGTTTTTGAAGTTCAAACTATCAATAGTATTACTAATAATCAGTCGGAATTATTAGAAATTGCTGCTTATGGTGAATATTATTCTAATCATCCGATTGCTAAATCAATTATTAATAAGTATAATAAAGAAATAATACCAGAAAAGATTTCTAATTTTAAAGAAATTAGTGGTAAAGGTGTAAGTGTATATGTCGATGATGCTTATGTTTTAATTGGAAATTATGAATTTATGCAAGAAAATAATATTGATATTAAAAAAGAAAATAGTGTTGGTACTGTTATTTATATTGCAATTGATAAAAATTATAAAGGAAATATTGTTATTGCTGATGAGATTAAAAAAGAAACAACTGACTTTATAAAAAAATTAAAAGAAAGTGGTATATCAAATTTAGCAATTGTATCTGGTGATAATGAAAAAATAGTTAAATATGTTAGTCAAAAAATTGGAATAGATGAATATTACTATTCGATGTTACCTAATGATAAAGTTTTAAAAGTTAATGAATATAAAGAAAAAGATTTTACAGCCTTTGTTGGAGATGGAATGAATGATGCCCCAGTTATGAAAACATCTGATCTAGGGATTGCGATGGGTGGAATTGGTAGTGATGCGACGATTGAAGCTGCTGATGTCGTTATTATGACAGATAATTTGTTAAAAATTAATGAGGCTATTTCTATTTCTAAAAAAACACTTTCAATTGTTAAATTTAATATTATTTTTTCGCTTTTAATTAAATTTTTAATGTTAATTTTAGGTGCTTTAGGAATATCAAAAATTTGGATGGCTGTTTTTGCAGATGTTGGTGTTACTTTATTACTTGTTTTAAATTCTTTAAAGTTAGTAATAAAAAAATAGACATAAGTCTATTTCATTAGCAATAGTAAAATTCCTGTACTAAAACCACCTATAAAGCCAGTTATTATAGATAATATTAATACATCGATAAATCCATTTTTATTTGTGAATGGATTTTTTCTTACTAATATTTTTTGACGATGTTTTACCTCTTCGTTTTGTTTTTCTTCAGAATAGTCTGGTGTATCATCAACTTTATTATCTAGATTGTTATCATCACTATTATTTTGAACATCATTAATGTCTTGAATTACATCATTAGTTTCGTTAATACTTTTTTGTTCTTTATTATTATATTCTTCGGTTTTAGCAGTTTTTATTTCATATTGTTCATTACTGCTATTTTTTTCTGCATACATACATTTACCATTTTTATCTAAAGCAATACCGTTTTCAATATCGATAAAAGAAATATCTAGTTTGTTTTTATTATTATATAATAAGTTTAAACAGGCCATTTGGTCATTATTTAGACTAGATATGGATTGACGATAATTAGGTAATTCATTAATAGGTATTAAGTTAATTTGAATTTTTTGCTGTTGCATAGTATCAATAATTTTATCACTATTTTGTTTTGAATCTAGTGATTGATATGAGCTAGAATTATTTTGATAATCTTTGAATTGTTCGACGATTGAACCTTGATTTTTATCTTCTAACATTATATAATTATTATCTTTTTGAATTTTATAAAATTTTTTATTTTTTGCAAAAACGACTTCAATATTATTTAAATCAACACCATATACTTGAGCAATCTGTTCTTTTTCATTTTGATTTAAATATTCATTTTTTATTTTTTCATCATTAATTGAATTTAATAGTTTATCGATATTCCCATTACAAATTAGTTCTTTATAGTTAATACCTGTTTTATTAACAATTAAAGTAAGTGTATAATTATCAGTATATTGATGTAAATTTTCAAGATGCAAATTATTTTTGTTAATAAGTTTATTACTTTCATATTCACTTACATAGTGCATTAAATCTTTATTAGCGTCTTTGTTATATTCAAATAAAATAAACTTTTCAAGATATTTTTGAATAAATTGTGGTTTAATAGAATTGAATTTGTCAATATTAAATAATCCATTTTCCATTTTAAAATAATTATTATTAATATATAATTTGTCTTGTTCTAAGAGAGGTTTAGAATTGTAAAAGATAATATTATTTTCATCAAAGTTTTCTAATAATTGTTTTTTTTCTTTTGGTAAATTATTTTTATATTCTTCTAAAGCCATACTGTTAATATCTTTAAAAAAATTAATTACTTCATTTTTAAATTCTTCAAAATTCATATTTATCACCATTTTTATTATAACATCATTATCAATTTATTTACCTTTTTTATGTTTAATTTGACATTTTATTGTACACTTTTATAATTTGAAAAAAAACTTGCTAAAAAAAATCAATATGATATAATTTTAAATAGAAAGGTAGTGTAAAAATGGATAATTTAAAAAAGATTAGTGGTTTATTAATGATTTGTTGTTTATTATTAACAGGTTGTGGTCAAACGAATGATAGTAATATCGAAGGTGATTTGACTGATATTATGAGTGATATTTATGATGGGGTTAAAAATGTAGAATGGCCAATTTTAGAAACCGTTGAAGTTAGAGAAAACAATATTATGAATTTTTTAGGTACTTCTGATATTGATTATAAGGAAGGTATAGCGAGTGAACCAATTATTGGTTCGATACCACATTCAGTTGTCCTTCTTCGAATGAATGAAGGGGCTGATATTGAAGCTGAAAAGGAAAAAATAAGAAAGTCTGTTAATCCAAGAAAATGGGTTTGTGTTTGGGTTGAAGATGATGAAGTTATAGTTGATAGTAGAGGCGATATAATAATTTTAATTATGGTAAAAGACTATTCTAAAAAAATAGATGAGTCATTTAAAAATTTAGATTAATCCTTTTATAAGGATTTTTCTTTTATATGGTATTTTCTAGTTTAACATTTATTTATTATTTTTTGCCAATACTATTGTTACTATATTTTATTTTTCCTACAAAATTAAAAAGTTTTATCCTAATATTTATGAGTTTAATTTTTTATTTTTATGGCGAAGGGAAATATATTTTAATTTTACTTGTATGTTCTATAGTTAATTATTTTCTTGCTAAAAAAATAGAAAAAAATAAAAAAATATTAATTATTGGAATAATTATTAATTTAATTCCATTATTATATTTTAAATATATAAATTTTTTATTTTCTAATATAAATATTTTTTTACATACTAATTTATATATTAAAAATTTAATTTTACCAATTGGTATTAGTTTTTTTACTTTTCAAAATATTAGTTATTTAATAGATGTTTATAAAAATAAAAAAGAACAGGCTAATAATATATTTGATTATTTACTATATATAACTTTTTTTGCACAATTAGTGGCTGGACCAATTGTTAGATTTACTACTATTAAAGAAAATATAGCAAACCGAAAATTAAATTTTTCTAATCTTTATATAGGAATAAAAAGATTTATTATTGGTTTAACTAAAAAAGTTATTGTTGCTAATAACATAGGTGTTTTAATTAATTCATTGAATGATACTGTCGAAAAATCAACTTTTCTATATATTTTATTAGCGTTATCTTATACTATTCAAATTTATTATGATTTTTCAGGCTATTCGGATATGGCTATTGGACTTGGTAAAATGTTTAATTTTAATTTTTTAGAAAATTTTAATTATCCACTTAGTGCTACATCAATTACTGATTTTTGGCGTAGATGGCATATTTCCTTATCTGGTTGGTTTAAAGATTATATTTATATACCATTAGGTGGTAATCGAGCGACTAAATTAAAATGGCTAAGAAATATTTTAATAGTTTGGACATTAACTGGATTATGGCATGGGGCTAGTTGGAATTTCATTTTATGGGGATTATATTTTGGAATTATTTTAATTATTGAAAAACTTTTATTAAAAAAATATTTAGATAAATCACGATTGTTATCGCATTTTTATACAATTATTTTAGTAGTTATTAGTTTTGTAATTTTTAGTGTCGAAGATATTAATGAATTAGTTTTTTTCTTGAAATCAATGTTTGGTTTAAATAATTTAGTATTTATTAATTTTGAAACATTATATTATTTTAAAAGTTATTTATTATTAATTATTATTGCTATCATATTTTCATATCCTGTTTTTAAATATATTGAAAAAAATAAAGTATTTAAAATAACTGAACCAATTATTTATATAATTCTTTTAATTATTTCAACCGCTTATTTAGTTGATTCAACATTTAATCCATTTTTATATTTTAGATTTTAGGTGATATATGAAAGAAAAAATTTTTGTAATTGTTTTTATGATAATAATCTTTACTACTTGTTTATTTAATATTTTTACTAAAAAACAAGATATTTCTCTTTATGAAAGAAGAAAATTAGCAAGTAATATTAATATTACATTTGAAGGATTATTAAATAAAGAATTAACAAATGATATAGATAAATATGTGGCTGATCATTTTATTTTAAGGGATAAATTAAGAAGTATAAAAGTTAATTTTGAATTTTTATTAAATAAAAGTGATGTAAATAATTTATTTTATTATAAAGGTCAATATTTTAAATATGAAGATAAATATAGTGAAAGACAAATAAATAATTTTGTAGATAAAATAAATTATATTTATGATAATTATTTTGAAAATATGAATGTTTATTTGGCAGTTATTCCCGAGAAAGGTTATTATTTAAATAATAGTAAATATAAAAAATTTGCTTATGATAAATTATTTAAAACATTAGAAGGTATAAATAATAATATTAAATATATAGATATTACTAATACTATTGCATTAGATAGTTATTATTATACCGATCATCATTTAAGACAAGATAAATTATTGCCTACGATTAAAAAAATGGCAAATATTATGAATTTTGAATTTAATAATGATTATAGTATTGATAAATATGAACCGTTTTATGGGGCATATTTTGGACAATTACCTATTAAAAATAAAGGTGAAAAATTATACGTTTTAAATAATGAAGTTACGAAAAATGCTACAGTATATAATATTGAAAATAGTTATAATAAAATTTATGAATATAGTAAATTTGGTACAATTGATTCCTATGATATTTTCTTATCAGGAGCAACAGCCTACGAAGAATTATATAATAATAGTGAGAAAAAAGATAAAGAATTAATTATATTTAGAGACTCATATACTAGTTCTTTTGCGCCTCTTATTCTAGAAGGATATAGTAAAATAACATTAATTGATATAAGATATGGTAATTTAAGTTATCTAATGGATAAAATAAATATAAATAATCAAGATGTTCTATTTTTATATTCAACGAGTTTAATTAATGGTAGTGATGTATTAAGAACTTCATAATCAAACGCACTTTCCTCTTTAATATATATTCATAAAATATATTAAGGAGATGGTAAATTGATTAATACTTATTCTTATAAAAAAGACAAAGATATCTTTTTAACACCCCATTTTCAAGTATGGGAATTTAGAAGTTATTGGGATGAACAAGCAAGATTAACAACCGATAAAATACTAATTGATGATAGATTACCTAATTTATTGGAAAAAATTTTTGAAAAATTAAATTGTTCAACCATTAAAATAACATCAGGTTATCGAAGTGATGATTTTGATCGCGCTATTGGAGGTTTTTTGGGATACCATTCAAAAGGTATGGCAGTTGATATTATGTGCTACGACAAAGACAATAAATTAATTTCTTCTAAAGATGTGTGTTTAGCGTGTGAAGACTTAAAAATTTTAGGAATTGGCTATGGTAGTAATTATACACATTTAGATACTAGAGATGTAAAATCTTATTTTGATGAAACAAATGGTAAAACAGGTATCAATAGTTTTTATGATTATTTTAATATTAAGAAAAAAGAAGAAAATAATAATTATGTATATAAAATAGGTGATACAGTTGAAATAAATGCTGTATATGTATCTTCTATTGATACAAATAAAATGACACCATTAGTAACAACTGGAACGATTACACAAATATTAGATAATGCAAGAAATCCTTATTTATTAAATAATGGTAATATTGGTTGGATTAATGATGATTGTATTATAAGAAAATTAGATAATAAAAATATTAGTGTTGGCGATAAAGTTAAAGTTTTAAATAATATTCAATATAATGGTGAAAAATTTATTACTTATTATGATATATATGATGTAATGGAAGTTAATAATGATCGAGTAGTTATTGGTGTTGATAATGTAGTAACATGCGCAATTAATATAAATAATATTGAAAAAATATAAAATATTAAGAATACTTTTTGTATTCTTTTTTTGTAAAAATTATATTTTTAATATTACCGAATAATATGATTAAAATATAGAAAAATATAATTAATAATATATAAATAATTAATAAAAAAGTAACTAAAAATATTTACAAATAAAGAAATAAATTATATAATAAAACTATAAAAAAAGTAAATAATAATAGTTAGGATAAATATATATCAAAGCATATTGACAATATATAACTTTTATGTTACATTTTATATATAAAAATTGGAGGTAGTATTAAAAATGAAAAAAGATTTCAAAACAAAAAATAAAGGATTTACGTTAATAGAATTGTTAGCAGTAATTGTAATACTAGCTGTTATTGCATTAATAGCTGTACCACAAATATTAAATATCTTAAATAGAGCAAGAAAAAGTGCTGCTGAGGATTCAGTATCAGGAATAGCAAAATCAGCAGAAACATATGTAACAAATTTCATGTTACAAAATAGTGGAGGCTTTCCAGATGAAGAATTAACATTTAACTGTACAAGTAGTGGTTGTAGTTTATCAAGTACATTAACAGGATATAATACTGATAATTTAACTACATTAGATTTTAAAGGAACAAAACCAACAAGTGGAACAGTAAAAATTACAGATAATGGAAAGAAAGTAACGGCAAGTAACTTAAATATAAATGGTTTTACATGTAATTATGATGGAGAGAAAGCAAGTTGTGGAGATGTTGGAGAAGTAGTAGAAGCAACAAAATTTGGAGGAACAGTTATAAAACAAGAAGATTTTGCAGCAAATAATATAACAGGAGGATATGAAGGAGTATTAGCAATCGTCTATTTAGATCCAACTGATTTAAGTGCAACTTGTAATGAAAAAAATTCAGTAAGTACAACAGGAACAAGTACAGGTTGCATGAAATGGTATGTGTATAAAGATGATGGAACAAATTATACTATGATATTAGACCATGATATAGTGGCTCAAGCATGGTATAAGTATACAACTAGAGATAATACACAAGGTCCACTAACAGCATTAGGAGAATTAAAAAAAGCAACAACAGAAACAGCAACATGGGCTAGTAAATTAGTAGCACCAGGTACATATACAGCAAATTGGGCAGATAGCAATGGTGTTAATCAAACATATACAATAAATTATGCAGACTATGGAAATAGAGCAAGATTAATAAGTGTCGAAGAGATATATGAGATAATTGGAAAGGGAACTAAAGATTTGAACAGTATTTCCAGTGGTTATATGGATACAAATTGTAATGGTTATGGAGAATGTAATCCTGGAGAGAATAAATATGCTTGGTTATTTGACAATACACAGAATTGTATGTATGCTGGTGGTTGTAATGTAGAATCATCATCTGGAAATATAGGCTATTGGACATCTTCAGCGTATGCTGGTGACTCTTACAACGCGTGGGTTGTGGCCTACTATGGTTTATTGAGCACCAGCACCGTTGATAGCGTTGATGATTGTGGTCTTCGCCCAGTTATAACAGTGAAAAAATCTGACCTTCTTCAATAGAAGGACATATAAAAAATAAAGGAGAAAAAGACTTTATAACGATAATGTATAATCTAGTCTAGTGTGTAAATTAATTTTTACTCACTAGATTTTTTAGTTAGTAATATGAAGGATGATTTGAATGAATAAAATATTTTAATAAAGTAGATATATTGAATTTTGATATATTTTATATTATAATCTTTTTCAAAGGAGGACTTATTTTATGTCCGATGATTTAAAAATTATTAAAAAAAAGTTTGGTGAAAAAATGAGCCAATTTTGTAGAAGCCATTTTTCTACTATATTGGAGCATGATGGGTTATTATCAAAAATATTATTAGATAATTATGATGTAAGCAATGTATTATATGATGATTTAGAAAAGAGTAATTTATTAGATCATTTTGAAGATTATATTTATAATTTGGCTAATTTGGTAGAAAGGTCTAATCATAAATTAATTGTAACTAAGACACCAAAAGAATTATTAGATGAGGCAGGATATATTTTATATGAGTGTAAAACGGAAGATGATATACAAAAATTTAAGAAATATTTTGCTGAAGGTGAAGAGTTATGTACTTTTAAAGGTGGTAGATTAAGTATATGTAGAGTTTTTTTTGCTGTAAAAAAAGATGTTCATAATATAAGAAGAGAAGATTTTATAAATCCAAATAGACAAGATTTATATGGAACTTCAGTTATTAGTATTCAATTTACTAAAAATGATGCTCATGTATTATCAATTACGAATAGATATAATCATAAAGTGATAAATCCTGATGCAACTTTTTCAAATGATTTGGACAATATTATAGAGGGATTAACTAAAAGTTTTGAACAGGAATATAATTTAATTCAAAAGTATCCACATAATTATTTTGTAATTCCAAATTATATTAAAGCGTCTGATGGAAAATCTTATAAATATACTCATGAGATAAATAATATATATTATTGTACTAATAATGTAATAATAGATAATTTTGAAGTTAAAAAGTTTCCTAAAGAAAAATATATTGTGTTAGATTATTTTATATTGGATTTACAAAATAAAAAAATTACATTATATGATAAAAGGATTAATGATTCATTTTGTGATAGTATTAATGATATTTTTAAAATAAAGTTAGAGAATATTAGTGAAGAAATGGTTGTTGATTTTTTTGGTATGAAAATGAAAATATGTTTAAATAAAAAAGTAATTATAGAGCCAGTAAAAGGTGAGACAATTGAAATTATTTTAAGTCAAGATAATATGATAATTGGTTATAAGAATAATAATGTTGATAAAATTGGTGATAATTTTTTATTTGAATGTAGTTGGGTATCGCAAATAGAAATGTTAAATTTAAAAGAAATAGGAAATAATTTTATGTATTGGAATTTATTTTTAGAAAAATTATATTTTCCTAATTTGATGAAGATTGGTAATAATTTTTTATATAAAATTTATAATTTAGAGAAAGTATATGTTCCTAGTTTGGAAGAAGTAGGTTCTGATAGTTTGTATAATAATGTTTATAAATTACTTGATTTTAATAGTAATTTGCAAGAAAAAAGTTCAAAAAATCAGTTTAGATAGAATATTATGGTGATGTAGAATGGTTAAATTAAAAATAGATAAAATTGAAAATGGTGTTTATTATTTAGAGGATATAATGGGTAGAATATATCATTTTAATATCCAATTATATGATATAGAAAATATGCCTAAAGAGAATGATTATATATATTTAGATGAACAGTTGTTAAGTGAGCAAAATTCTGTTTTGAGTTTTGGGGCATTAAATAGTTCTTATGGTAGAAAAATAAGTTCTGAAAATTTATGTGAATTATTAATAATAGATAATAAAAAGGAAAAAATTTATTTAAAAAGGTTATATGGTTAGAATTTATTAAAATAAATTTTATAGATTGTTTATAAAATATAAATTAATTAAACAAATTAAAATATTTTAGTGTATAATAATTGTTGAGGTGTTAATAATGAATAGAAAAGAATTAGCAGATCTCCTATTACCAGGTATAACAAAAACAATTGAAGATTATGAAAAAATGTATCCAGAAAGAAATTTAGATGAAGGCGCAATTGTAACAAGATATGCTCCAAGTCCAACTGGTTTACCACATATCGGTAATTTATTTCAAGCTTTTGTTTCTATGCACTTTGCTAAACAAACAAATGGTGTATTTTATTTAAGAATTGAAGATACTGATCAAAAAAGGTCAATTGAAAATGGTATTGAAAAAATAATAAAGGCTTTAAATGATTTTGAAATTAAATTTGATGAAGGTGTTATATCGGAAACAAATGAAGAAGGAAGTTATGGACCATATATTCAATCTCATCGAAAAGAAGTATATTGGTCATTTGCTAAATATTTAATTGAAAATGATATGGCTTATCCTTGTTTTTGTTCTTCAGAACAATTAGATGAAATAAGACAAAAACAAGAAAAATATAAAAGTCGAATAGGTTATTATGGTAGATATGCAACATGTAGACATTTAAGTATTGATGAGATTGTTAAGCGTGTTAAAAATGGTGAAAAATATATAATTCGTTTAAAATCTCCTGGTAAGTTTGATAATAAATTTGTATTTAATGATTGTATTAAAGGTAAGATGGAATTGCCAGAGAATGATATGGATATTATTATTATTAAGAGTGATGGATTACCTACTTATCATTTTGCGCATTTAGTTGATGATCATTTAATGCGAACAACTCATGTTATAAGGGGTGATGAATGGTTATCAAGCGTTCCAATTCATACACAATTGTTTAGAATGTTTAATTTTAAAGTTCCAAAGTATGCTCATCTTGCTCCTCTTTTAAAAGATGATAATGGAACAAAACGAAAACTATCTAAAAGAAAGGATCCAGAGGCTTCGGTTAGTTATTATCATGAACAAGGAATTCCAAAGGAAGCAGTAATTTTATATTTAGCGACTATTGCAAATTCTAATTTTGAAGAGTGGATGGAAACAAATAAAGATAAAACATTGGATGATTTTAAAATGGAATTTAAAAAAATGAATAGTGCTAGTGGTGCTTTATTTGACTTAGAAAAATTATTAAATATTTCAAGGAATTATTTGTCTAAATTAAGTGCTAGTGACATTTATAATCGTGTTTTAAATTGGGCTAATGAATTTGATTTAGAATTTAAAGAATTATTGGAAAAATATAAAGAAAAATCAATTGCGATATTTAATATTGAAAGAGAACAAGCTAAGCCTAGAAAAGATTATTCTTGTTATTCTGATATTAAGAATCAAATATGGTATATGTATGATGAATTATTTGAAAAAATGGATAAAAATTATGAATTTCAAAAGATTGTTGAAAAACAAGAAATTGTAAATATATTAGATACCTATATAAATGAATATTATGATATTAATGATGATAATGAAACATGGTTTAATAAAATGAAACAAATGGCTGATAAATTAGGATATGCTTCTAATATGAAAGAGTATAAAAATAATCCAGAAAATTTCAAAGGAAATATTGCAGATATAAGCAATGTTATAAGAGTAGCATTGACAACTAAGTCAATGACACCGGATTTATATCAAATAATGAAAATATTAGGAACCGATAATATTAAAGAAAGATTTGAATTAGTAAAAAATATATGATTTCATATATTTTTTTGTATGTAATGATAATTTTTTCTTGACAAACGTAATATCATGTAGTATTATATTGTAATTTTCATTTGAAAAAGGGGGAATTCTATATGAAAATTAATGCAAAAAAGGTTATTTTAATGGTTTTATATTCAATTGCAATTGCGCTTGGTTCTTTTGCATCGGCCTTATCGCTTTTAACGCATAATGATTTTTTCAAATTTGCACTTTTGACAATTACATATATATTGGGGATTAGATTGGTACAAGTTAGGTATAAGTATCCTTTAATTGTAAATAAATAATAAGGTAATGTAAAAAAATGACAAATTATTTTTTTAGGGTTGACATATTTTTAGAAAGATATTATCATGGTGAATGTGTGATTATATCTTTTTGATTGAGAGGAGGAAAATAGATGGAAAATATTTCAAATATAGATATTAAAAATACAAGAATATTGATTGGTCAAAATTTAGGTGAAGCGTATTTGGTTGTACAAAGATTAATTGATAATAAATGGAAATCACATCCTAAGAGTATTTATAGAGGGAATTATCATGTAAATAAAAAAATTAAAGCATTATTAAAGCATAATATAGACAATGTACGTAAAAATACTAAAAATGATTTTGTTAAATTTAAAGTAGCCGGCATATATGTATATGTAAATGATTATTCACAAATTAAAAATTTACCTGAGTTTAAAACTTTAAATGACAGATTAGCTTTACAAATGTTGAGTCAAAAAATGGTTTTAATTAAAAATAAACCTATTCAAGCGTCCAGTGATCAGATAATTAGAATTGTATGTGCCAGTGCTTTATCATTAGGTATTATCGGGGTAGCTAGTAATTTAGAGGTATCTTCAAATGTTAATGCACAATATTTAGCAAATTCTTCTGTTATAAGTAATGAAGAATCATATTCACTTGATTTAAGTCAAACTGTTGATAATAGTAAAATAATACAATCTCTTACTAATCAAGTAATATCTAATCATAAAACAAATGATAATTTTGTATTAATAAATGTACCTGAACAGGAAACTATTTTAGATAAATTGGAAGATATTGATGTTGTTGAGCCAGTTGCTTATGCTGAAGTAAGTGAAGATATTATCGAAGAAGAAGTGCCAGCTGAACAGTTAGAAAATAATTGGGAATCAAACCAAAATATGATTTTAAATGATAATATTAATTCAGTTGATTTAATGATTCAAAATTATGCTCGTATTTATTTTATGGATGTTGATACTGTTGCAAATATTTATTATGATAATTATGATACTATTATAAATAGTAGTAATCCAGAGCAAACTTTTTTAATTTTAGTTAAAGATGAGTTTTATAATACTTCATGGATTGATAAGACACCAATTCAATCGGATATGACTTCTGCGGATAAGGAACAATGTATTATTGATATTGCAACTAATATATATAAAATAGAAGATCAAAATACTTTAATTTTGTTATTAGCTATTCATCGTTTAGAATCAGGTAGAGGTACGTCAGAGCTTTGTACTTATAAAAATAATCCAGGTGGACTTCGTGAAGGTAATGATTTCTTATCTTTTAAAACTTTTGAAATTGGTGCAGAGAGCTTTGTAAGGAATGTTCAAAAAAATATAAATAATACTTATAATATGGATAATTATAATTATGATGTTAGTTTTGAAGAAAATATGCAAGAAATTTATTGTCAAGATGGTAGTGCTTGGGGACAACAGGTAAGAGAATTAGAAGCTGAGATTGTTGAAAATAATGAATTAGATAATTATTTAGATAATGGTAATAAAATATATAAAATAAAGAAATAAGAAAATATATTGTTATTTTGAATTTTACTAAAATTCAAATTGATATAATGATAAAATGAACAGTTGAAGAAGGTCAAAAAAGCCTTTTTTTTTCAATGAATTTGAAATGAGTTAAAATCAGAATAAATAAAAGGAAAAGTACCAAGCAACGTTCTTCAAAAGATGATTAACCTATTTGCAAGATTAGAAAGATGACAGATATGTAATTTTTGGAAAAAGTACTTTTCAAAAATAGCTTAAATAATGTTTATCAAAATAAATTATCAAGTGAAGTTGATGGTGTAATTGTTTATGAGTTATTTTGTTGCATCAGAGAAAATAAAGAAGAGATGCTTTATAAGAAACGAAATTGTAAATATAAACTTCAATTATTAAGAAGAGTTTACATACTAAAAGAAAATAGTAAACTTAGAAAACAATTTTTGTATTTTAATTTTATTTAATAAATTAATGGCTTTGTTTTCATAATTCTTAATATATATATTTAATTTCATTGTTAATTGATATAACTTAATCTTTTTAGAAATACAAATATTTTAAGATAGTAAAATGTAGACATTAGAATACCTAAAGTTATGCATTCTAATTTGTTTTACGTTTTTTTATTTAGCAATAATTTTTTTGATATAGTATAAATAATTTAATTTGGAAAAAGATAATAATGTTTAGTATAATTTTAATTTACATTTTTATACAATTTGATTAATATATTTTTTTTATAAATTATTGATTTGATAAAAAAATATAGATATAATTACAATTGAGGAGATTTTATTTTTAATAATTGGGAGATGAAATAATGAAAAAGATAATGAAAAAGAAAAATTTATTTTTTATATTTTTTATATCATTGTTTTTTATGGTTGATGTTGTTAGTGCCAAAACTTATGATGTTGAATTGGTTAATAGTGCTGACGAAATTAATAATGGTTCGGCTGATAATTATTTGATGATTGTTTCTTCTGGTGGTATTAGTTATGCATGGGTTAATGGTGCGTTTGATGATAGTGGTAAAAATTCATCACAGAAAAAAGCGAATGCTGTGGAAGTAACTGTAAATGAAAATCTGACACAAATTACAATTGATGATGAGTTTGCTCCACAAGCATTATGGACTTTTGGAATAACTAAAAACTCTGTAAAAACTTCTTCATCTGCTTATGCGTTAATAGCAAGTAATGATTTGTATACTGGTGATAATAGTAATAAAAATCAAGTTGATTTTAGTTTTACAACTAAAAGTGATAAGTCAAATCCAACAGGATTTGTATATTCTAGTAATGCATATCCTATTACTTTGAAGTATTCTGCTGATAATAATGGTAATACTAAGATTATGCAAGATAATAATGGAAAGGATTATTATGTTCAATTTTCTTCTAGTGCAAAGAATTTTTATGTAAGTAATAAAGAAGAATCTTCTAAAACTTTTAATATATATAAAGTAATAGAAAAGAATGATGTTATTGATGGTTTTGATGTAACAGAAAAAGGTAAATTAAATTTTTCTAAAAAACAAACAGCACATAAATCATTTGAAAAAACTGGTGTTTATCAAATAGATTTAGCTTTAAGTGCTAAATCTATTAATAAAGATATTGATATTGTTTTTGTTCTTGATTATTCAAATAGTATGGATACAGAGGCAAAAATAAATGCTTTAACAAGGAGTACAAGTTCTTTAGCAGAACAAATATTAACTGCAAATCCTAAAAATCGTGTTGGAATTATTAAATTTGCTAATGTTGCTCTTATGACTGAGTCGACATTTAATTTAGGATTATCAAGTGATATAAATGCGATTAAGGATTTCTTAGCTGAAGATGTTGGTACAATACCAGGTGGTACGAATTATACTGATGCTTTTAAAGTAACTAATGAATTATTAAGTCAAAATTATGTTCCAAATCGTGATCAAGTTGTTATTTTTATAACTGATGGTGCACCAACTATTTATAATAAAATTAAATATACTGTTTTTAATGATACCGACGATAATAAGGTTGGTGCTTATGCTGATAATTGGTCTAATTTCATTATGAATTATGATTTAGCACCTGTTAGAACTTTAAAACAAAAAGGAATTGAGATTATAACAGTTGGTGTAGGTACTGATGAAGATATTCCTATAACTTCTTCTGGTTCTTTTGTTATGAAACCAGAGGTTACACAAGGTCTTTTGAAAAAACTTGCTAGTAATGAAAATGATGCCTATTTTGTAAATACCTATGAACAACTTTATGATTATTTAAAGGATAAGTTTGTATTAGATTTGTATTTGCATAATACTATTGTTCATGATTTTGTCAATGAAAATTATAAATTAGTTATTGATGAATTTGATGGCAATTTACCTTATGTTGAAATAAAAATGTCTAATGGAGATGTCATTGAGAGAATTGATTTTAATAATGATGGAACAGTGGCTTATAACAATTTTTCAGAGGATATAAATATTCTTTTTGAAGAAAATGGACATAAGGTGTTAAAAGGTGTTTTCTTTGATTATGATTTTGAAACTAAAAAGATTAATTGGAATATTGATCATTTAGTTGATAATGAAATTATGTTAACTTATTTTATTGAACCTGAAAAAGTTCAGGATAGTTATAAAAAAGATGATGGTGCGATTGATGGTGAAGTAAAAGTTAATTATAAAGATTATGATAATACTGATGTTGAGGTTTCATATTTATTTGAATCAGAAGAAAAGGTAGAGAATCCACCTACTGGTTCAGTTAGTCTTTGGTTGGATACGTCAATTGTAGTATTTATGATGATTTTATTAGGATTATTATTAAGAAAATTTGCTCATAATAAATAGATAGGATTTTTCCTATCTATTTTCAAACTGTTGGCAAATAAAAAATTTTAACACAGTTTTTGTATTATTTTGAAATAAGTATTATAATCGTGATTTTTGCAGTAAAAATGAGTTAAGCTTATTTAAAATAAGTAATAACTCATTTTTTATTTATTAGGAATTTTCTTCTAAAAAATGTTAATTAATTATTGACGAACATAACTTCGTATGATATTATGTTAATACATTCTTGGTGGTGATAGTTTGAAAAACAATTGTTTTCAAAACTATGTGTACTTTGAACAAAGTGAAAGGAATGTGTGGTTAACATGATAATAAATAAGGCATATAAGTTTAGATTATATCCTAATTGTGAACAAAA
>CANQIS010000007.1 GCA_947624115.1 uncultured Bacilli bacterium | reverse complement strand
TTGTGCTCAATGAATATAAATGATTCTATTGATGCTATTTTAGTTTCATTAAATGATTTATTAAATAAAAAATTGATAACTAAAGATGACATTTTCTCAAATGTTGCTTCTATTATAATGCTAAATAATGAAAAATATAAATCAGCTAGTGATTTAATTGAAAGACTAAATTGGATTAAGAACATGAATATGGAACATCCAAGTATGTCTTTAAGTGAAAATCATCAATTAGTTATTGAAACTTTTGATAAATTTAACGAATTATTAAATGGTAATTTAGATTGTTATTATACTGGAGGACTTATGGGATATTTAGCAACTAATCACCGATTAGAAAGATATCATGGAGATTTAGATTTATTTATAAATGAACAACAATTGATTGCTTTAAAAGAATTAGTTGACTCTAGTCAAGATTTTGACTTTGTTAGTAATATGGATCATAAAGAAGTTAATGGACATGAATATAAAATTGTATATAAAGGTACACCTATGAGTATTGGATTATTTTTATTTGAAAGGCAACCTGATCATAGTATAACTACTAAAGAATATTATTTTGAAAATCAAAATATAATTGATCAATTATTTGTTGATGAACACCATTTTTCTCAAGAATATACAAACATGGCATTTTCTAATCAGATAAGAAAACATAATGAAATACCTTATAGAATGATGAGTTTAGAAAGTATTTATAATTCAAAGAAAAATTCTAGACCAAAAGATAGATATGATGCACAAATAATAAAAAATAATGTAGATATGATGATCGATTACAAACTTGATATAGAAAAACGAAATAACATTGATATCAATCATAAACCTACCACTCAATCAATAATACAAACCATTGAAAAACTAATACAAGAGCAACAAATTATTGAATATAATGAAGTACCTAAGAAAAAAGCATAAAAATAATATAGGAGATAAATATACTTTTAATTAAGTATAATAGTATAAAATATAAAATTATGCATATTTAAGTGGATAGAGTTTTTATGGGGAATAGTGAGTATTATGCACAAAAAATATTAATTAAATTGAAGACATTTTGAAAAAAAGTGTCTTTTATATTATAATTTTCATAGTTAGGATGTGTGATATGGAAGAATTATTTTTTCTTGTTTGTATAATAGAAATAATTATACAAATAATTTCAGTTGTTAAATTAAAAAAAATAGGTGATTCTAAGTACTGGAATATATTTATAGGAATTACTGTTGCAAGTTTTATTTCTACTGTCTTAGCATATAATGTTTTTTGCAATAATGCATTGGGTTTAGGAGGAGCAATTGCGTGCTTATTTGTTTGTGGATTTTCTTTTATCAGTAATGTAATAGTATTGATTGTTGGTTTAATAACAAAAAAGACTATAAAAATTAATAGTGTGAAAATAAATAAGAATTCGTTTTTTGCAGGTATTTTGGTTATATTATTAAATATTTTTGTTCTTTTAGTGTTACCTTCAGTAATATCTAATATAAAATTAAAATCAGGAGAAAAACAAGTCGTTAATTATTTGAACAATAAATATGGTAATAGTAATTACAAAGTTGTTAATGTTTATAAAGAATATTCTAATTATGGAATGTGGGATAAATTATTATCAGGATATTACTACGAAATAAAAAGTGATTATATGAAAGATACATTTATAGTAAGTATAGATGATAATTTCAATTATATTGATGCAGATTATTTTTTACCTGTATATTATTCTCAAAAAAATAATTTAAAATATTATTTAGAATATAACGATTGGTATACTTTAGTAGAATATGATTTTTCAGAATTTGATAATTACATAAATAAAATTATAAATGAACAATATTTAATTGAAACAGAGAAAATTGATATTGGGGGCATTTATAGAGATTATGTAAATTCTTGGAATAATACCGATGGCGTTGAGTACAATTCAAATTATTATATTGTTCCAGTCAATAATGGGAAAATACCTACTATTCAAGACTTGATAGGTTCTTTAATAAAACATAACAAATAATTTAAAAGAATAAATCATCTTATAAATTCTAATTAAATTTAGAAATTAGGATGATTTTTTGCGTTATAATATGCTGTTATTATTCACTTTATCCTTTATATCAACCTACAAAGTAGAATGAATTTCTTAAGTATAAAATAAGTTTTGCACATTACTAAATTTTTATAAAGTCAGGAATAGTTTAGTATTAATGTGTAAAAATCTTATCTTACTTTTTTAAAAATTAATACATGTTATACTTTATGTTGCCTATTTTCTGATTTTAATACACAATAATTGTTTAATAGTTCATAAACACCTGAATAATCTATTTTATTGTAATTAGTTGTTTTTCTTATTATGCCTGTTATTCCATTAAAAGAATCCATATTTGAATAATATTTTTGGTAAAATTCTCTTTCCATTATATTTGAAATAGTCAAATATAATTCGGCTGCTTTTTTATCGATTGTATTTGCTAAAAACATATAAATTTGTTTTTCTGAATTGATAAAAGCGATTTGATTTAGTATTTCTTCGCCATAAATTTGTTGTAATTCAAGAGCAATTTTAACCTCTTTAGGATAAGCACACCCATTTGTTCTAAAATTTTTTTCTGAAGCTAATTTTCTTGTTAATAATTCATTAATCCCTTCTTTTAATGCAGTTGCACCACCACTACCACAAAAATGCATAGTTTCATGTAAAAGCAAATCTTCATAATATCCTTCTACATTAGTTCCTGTAATAAAAACATGATAAATATAATTGCTAAATGTGTTGTCATTATTAATTAAATTTTCTAGATTATAACTTTGATGATTTTTATTAATACCATATCCTGGTATTTTACTCATAAATTTTAACACTTTATCAGCACACAATGGCATTTTTATTTCACTTGCATTAGCATAAGCATTGATTGAACCATAATCATATATTTTAATAATTTTATCAAAATCACTAATATTATTTAATACATCTAATCTTGTCTGTGGTATATATTTACCATATTTTTCTATTATTGCGTTAATATACTGTTCTAAATGAATTGATAAATTATGTTGAATACTATTTATATTCTTACTCATAATTAGTCTCCTTTGAATTACTTAATATTATAATAACACATTTTGATTTATTTTCATAAAAATCTATAACAATTAAAAAGAATTATAATAGTGCTAAGTTAAAATTATAATGTATTTTATGTATCTGATGATATATACGAATTAGAAATAAATCTACATTATTTGAATTATTTAAAAGGATATGGAATAAAAGATAAACAAATCCTCAAGATTTATCTCGAGAATTGATATTTTCATCAGAAAAATGTGATTTCATATGAAGCAATAAATATTATTAAAAGTAGTGAAGTGTTAAATATCAAAGAACATCGATTATTAATTACTATTATTAAATAAAATAATCTTTTCCATCATATTCCTCCATTCTAATTTATATTATGCAACCTACCTAAAAACGCATGTCAATTATAATTGAATTTAAAAAATATCCAAAAATAAAAAAACACATATATTATATGAGGGGGAATAAAAATGAATTATGATTATTGTTTTGGAAACAATTTCTACAATTACTACGAAAATACTGGCATAAAAAGTACCGAATTTGAAATTATGGCACCAGAACAATCACAAAAAACGCAACCAGGTATGGAGTATTTAATGTATCCACGACCAATTTTTGATAATCCAAACTATAAAGGTAGTGGAAAACTAAAAGATAAAGTTGCAATTATAACAGGTGCCGATAGTGGATTAGGAAGAGCGGCAGCTATTGCTTTTACCAAAGAGGGAGCTAAAATTGTTATACCATATTACAATGAGCACGAAGATGCTATGGAAACAAAAAAATACATTGAATCATTAGGTGGTGAATGTTTGCTACTATCAGGTGACATCTCCGACAAAGATTTTTGCCAATACATTGTTGAAAGTACAATCGAAAAATATGGAAAAATTGATATACTAATCAATAATGCTGGTGTTCAATACCAACAAGATTGTCTAGAAAATATTAGTGACGAACAATTTGATCGAACTATGAAAGTAAACATATATGGAATGTTTTACTTAACTAAAGCTACATTACCATACTTAAAATCAGGAGCCTCCATTATTAACTTGTCCTCAGTTACAACCTTTTATGGTGATCCACAATTAATTGATTATGTTACAACCAAAGGAGCTATTGTTGGTTTTACAAGAGCATTAGCTAGAAACTTAGCCTTAAAAAATATTAGAGTAAATGCCATCGCACCAGGCTTTTTTTGGACACCATTACAACCAGCCTGTTGGGTAAAAGAAAAAATACCATCATTAGGAGCCGAAGCAGCAATGGCAAGAGGAGCAATGCCCTATGAACTAGCACCAACTTTTGTTTTCTTAGCAAGCGATGATTCTAGTTATGTAACAGGTCAAGTTCTACATAATAATGGCGGTCAAATAATGGGATAAGGTGCTAATGCATCTTTTTTTGTATATTGACACAAAAGTTTTATTGGTGGATGTTTTAGCATATTATAATTAACTATATAATTGCAACATAAATAAATATTGACTACATATAACCTATTTATTATAATTAAATTTAGGAAAGTGATATAATGGATAATATATTATTATTACAAAAAATGATAGATGAATCTAAAAATATTGTTTTTTTTGGTGGAGCAGGTGTTTCTACCGATAGTGGAATAAAAGATTTTAGAAGTAAAAATGGTTTATATAATTTAAAAACAAAATACTCAGCTGAAGAAATGTTAAGTTCAAAAATTTTTTATACAGATACAAAAGCATTTTATGAGTTTTATAAAAATAATTTAAATTGTTTAAATGCCAAACCTAATTCAGTTCATTACTATTTAAAAAAATTAGAAGATATGGGAAAATTAAAAGCTATTATAACCCAAAATATTGATGGCTTACATACCAAAGCAGGCAATAAAAAAGTTTATGAAATACATGGAACTATTTATAAAAATCATTGCCTAAGTTGTGGTAAAATCTATGATGCCAATTATGTGTTTAATGCGAAAGGTATTCCAAAATGCACTGCATGTGGAGGTATTATTAAACCAAATGTTATTTTATATGGTGAAATGTTAGACGAATCATTTGATAAAGCTACAAAAGCTATATATCAAGCCGATATGCTAATTGTAGCTGGTACTTCTTTAATCGTCCAACCTGCTAGTAGTTTAGTTAATTTATTTAAAGGAAAATATTTAGTTATAATTAACAATGATGAAACTTGTTATGATACTAGAGCTAATTTAGTCATTCATGCTAATTTAAATAATATTTTTCAAAAATTAAAATAATAAGAGGAGAAATTATGAATAAAAATATTTTTAAAGATATAAATTATGGTATGTATATTATAAGTTCAAAAGATGAAAAAAATGTTGGTTGTGTTATTAATACTTTTACACAATTAACTAGTAAAAATCCTATTATTTCTATCTGTCTTAATAAAGATAATTATACTAACAAAGTTATAAAGAAAACCAAAAAATTTGCTGTTTCTATTTTATCTGAAAAATTTGATTCCAACATAATTGCTAAATTTGGTTTTCAATCATCTGAAAAAATTAACAAATTTGAAAATATTGAATATCAAATTATTGATGATATGCCAATTTTAAATTCTAATACTTGTGGATACCTAATTTGTGAAATAATTGATATTATAGATGTTGAAAGTCACGATTTATTTATTGCACGTGTTATTGAATGTGAAAAAACTAATGATTTAATACCAATGACCTATAAATATTATCATGAAGTTATTAAAGGTACGGCTCCACAAAAAGCTTCAACTTATATTGAAGAAAAAACCGAACCAAAAAAAGAACAAGAAATATACATTTGTGATATTTGTGGTTATGTTCACTATGGACCAATAACAGATGATTTCATTTGCCCAATCTGTGGTGTAAATAGTAGTCATTTTAAAAAAAATATATAATTTGAAATAAAAAAACTGATATTTAGATTTCTATTTATCAGTTTTTAATCATATAATTCTTGTTTTAATAATTCAATATTATAATTCATTAAAGTAAAATAATCATCTTTATTATTTCTTTCTTCTTCAGTTAAAGTTGTAATTGTTTTTAATTCTGCTAATTCAACATTAGTTGCTGCTTGAATCTCTTTAACTGTATTATTTACTTCTTTATTTTGAACTGTAAAAATATAACTAATTTGACCATTATTAATTAAATTAACGACATCAGCTTTTGTTTTATCAGTTAAATTATCATTTTCTTCTAATGAAATAACTGTAAGTCCATATTTGTTTTCTAAAAATTTAAAAAGATCATCGGCTACTACAATGGTCTTAAGATTTGAACTCTCAACCATTAATTTAATTTTCGCATCTAAATTAGAAACTTCAACTTTTAACTCTTCATATTTTTCATTTATATCATTTTTTAAATAATGATTATTAATATACTCATTAAAGCCCATTTTAATATTTTGTGCTAACATTAAGAAATTAGCAGGATTTAACCATAATTCTTCAACATCATTTTCATAATCCATACTAAGCGTAGTATCAATTATTTTAATATTCTTATTATAATCAAACATAGGTGCAACATAATCTTTTTCTTTAGCTAATCCATTAAAAATAAATAGACTGGCTTTACTATAATCTTTAATTTGCTTATTTGTTAATTCATATTCATCAGGAATTACCCCATTTGGATAAATACTATAAATTGTACTATGATCAGAATATAACCTAGATGTAATATATTCGATAGGATAACTAGTAGTATAAATTTCAATATCTTCCAAATTATCTCTTTTTAAACAACCACTAGTTGTTAAAATTATTACCATAATTAATAAAATATTTATTATTTTTTTCATTAACATCCGTTCCTCTCAATTATATAATAAAATTAATTCTTTTTAACGGGATCATAACCAGCTTTAAATAAAGGATTACACTTTAAAATTCTTTTAATAGAAAGATAAGTTCCCCTAATAGAACCGTATTCTGTAATAGCATCAATTGCGTAGTTAGAACAAGTTGGTATATGTCTACAACTATTGTGCCAAGAACCTGGTATCATTTGATATAAGCTAATTAATCCCAATAAAATATATTTCATATCTAACACCAATATTATTATACTAAAAATAATTTTAAAAGTAAATTATATATTAAAATGATATATTTTTTGATATAATAACGTAGAGGGTGATTATATGAATTTAATTGAAGAATTAGAGGTTGATTTATCAAAGAAACTTTATAAAGATGCTTTTACTCATACTTCATATGCTAACGAAAATAATGTTGAAAGCTATGAAAGATTAGAATACTTAGGTGATGCGATTTTAGAATTTATTATGAGTGAATACTTATATTTAAATACTAAAGAAGAAGAAGGACAAATGACCAAATTAAGAGCCCATTATGTATGTGAAAATGCCTTATATGAATATTCATTACGCCTTGGATTAAACGAATACTTACTTCTCGGTAAAGGTGAAGAAGAAAATGGTGGTAAAATTAGAAAAACCATTGTTGCCGATATATTTGAATCATTTATTGGTGCTTTATTTTTAGATAAAGGTATCGACATTGTAAAAAAATTTATGTACAAATATATCATTCCGATTATTGAAAATAAAGAAATTGACTTTTTTGATGATTATAAATCAGTATTACAAGAATTAGTTCAAACCGATAAAAGAAGCCTTGAATATTCCGTTATCAATGAAGAAGGACCAGCACATAATAAAACATTTACAGTCGTTGTAAAAATTGATGATATTATCTATGGTAAAGGTATAGCCCATAGCAAGAAAGAAGCCGAACAAATGGCGGCTCACGATGCTTTAAGTAGGTGTCAGTATAAATGTCAATAGACAACTATTTATCTAGTAACAGTCGAGATTTATTAAATTATCTAAATGAATGCGATCCAGAAATAAAAAAACAATTATTATCAGATTCAAACATTAAAAAAAAGATTATCACAGATAGTGATAAATACCCTTTTATTTGGCTAGTTCAGTCCTTAAACAAAGAATTATTAGAAACCTTTTTAGATAAAGAAGGAATTAATCTTTTAATTAATTCATCTAATTTACTAGATAAATTAGATGCTTTAATAACTTTAGAAAATGACGTAGTTGACCATTTATTATGTGATGATAAAATAATAGAACAAATATATATAAATTATGAAGAATTATATACATATTTAAGTACCAAGAGTATTGAATTTGTTCAAAAATTTTTCGACCAAATAATAGATAACAATCTAAATATAAACAAACTTTTTTGTTTTAAAAATTTATATCAAATTTTAAATAATCAAGAAAATTTAGATAAATTTATCGAACTATATAAAAAGAATTCTTATAATTTTATAAACTATGATAAAAAAACAATCGAAGTCCTTCTTAATAATTCTTATTTTCAAAATATTGTCTTAGATGATAATTACAATATTATTGATTTAGTTAACAAGAAAATTAAATTTAATGACCAACTTTTAAAAAATCCTAAATTTATTAATAAATTTATTGATAACTTAGATATAAATAAATATCGTTTCATGATTAATAATTTTCAACAAAATAATAATTTAATTTATTATAACGAAATAGAAACTAAAAGAAAAAAATACTATGATGAAATAATTAATAGTTATAATGAAAATTATGATATGTTTCAAAAATATGTTGACATTATGAATAGCTTAATAACAAATAATAAATTAATTGATCAATCTAATTTATTTAAACTTAATTTAAATACAAAATTATTTAGTAACGATATATACGAACTTAATATGATTTTATTTAATCGCCAACTATCTGAAACTGAAAAAATAAAAAAAATAAAAAAATTATTTCAAAAAATAACCCATATAGAATTTGGTGAAATATTAGTTGATCGTTACTATGAAGATATAACATATAATTTTAAATTAGATTTAAAAAATTTAATTAACTTTAATAAACAAAATTTGACAATTAATCAACAAAATATGTCTAGATATGAAACAATCCTAGATATATTAGAAAATCAAAAAATAAATATAGATTTTTATCATAGCTTAGATAAAAATTCTATTGAACAATATTATGATGATTATATGTTATCAAGAAAAAAATCATATCAGATGATTAACGATCAATTAGTTGATTGCTCCAAAATAAAACAACAAAAAAACATTAATTTATCTAAACAACTAGGTGTTGATATTTACGAATTTACTGGTCAACCATTTTATTTAATGCTTCATAATACATCAATCTCCAAAACGAGTAATACTTTAAATGTATTTACCAAAAAAAGAAAATTTGATGGAACATCTTTGAGTCTTATCAGTGATAGAAAAATGAATTATTTTGGTGAATATGATGCCGATACAATTATTTTAGGATTTAATAATCTTAATGTTGATAATTTTGTTCATGTTTATAATTCAGACTCTTTCTCAGGATATAATCGAGATTCTGGTATAGCTAGTACAAGCCAAAATAAACTATATACACCTGATACACTAATCGAAGAAACCATAAATTATAATGAAATAGTATATCAAGTTAGAACAGAGAATACCAAATATATGTCTAAAGATTTATATCCTAGTTACATTATAACCTTTAATGAAATAACAACTGCTGATATTGAGGTTGCCAAAAAATTCTTAATTCCAATTATTAAAATTGATAAGACAAAATATAATGTAAATAAACGACAGATGATGTATAATAATTTACCAGAAGAAGAAAAATATATATTTTCATATAATGAATTACAAAATAAACACAGATAAACTTGCAATTTAAATATAATTAAAGTAAAATATAATTTATAGAAAAGGTGATTTAATGGGAAGGGCTTATGAAGTAAGAAAAGCAAGCATACAAAAAACAGGTGCAGCACGTGGTAAATTATATTCCATGTATGCCAGAGAAATATATCAAGTTGCCAAAACAAATGGGTGTGAACCAACCAGCAATGCAGCTCTAAAAAGATTAATTGAAAGAGCAAAAAAAGATCAAGTTCCAGCTGATATTATTAAAAGGGCTATCGACAAAGTACATAGTGGAGCTGATGAAACTTATGACTCAGTTCGTTACGAAGTATTTGGACCATCAGGTTCAACTGTTATTGTTGATTGCTTAACAGATAATGTTAACCGTTCTATTAGTGCCGTAAGAGCTGTTTTAAACAAAACTAAATGCAAGATGGGAGCAATGGGAAGTATCACTTATAATTATGATAATTTATGTATAATTAGTTTTAAAGGTCTAACCGAAGAACAAACCTTAGATACTTTGATTGAACACGATATCGATAACGTCGATATTGAACTAGAAGATGATACAATTGTCATATATGGTGAACCACAAGACAATTTTAAAATCAAAGAAGCCATCTCAAGTGTTCTACCAGATGTTTCCTTTGAAATGGACGAAATAACCATGTTACCAAAAGACAAAATTACTTTAACTGGTGAAGATTTAGAAATGTTTAATCGCTTACTAACTTTATTAGATGATGTTGAAGATGTTCAACATGTTTACCATAATGTTGATTTATAAAATGTAAAGAGGAGTTTTTATAACTCCTTTTAGATTGCTATATAATTATTTTGTATGATATAATAAATTTTAGAAGAGGTGAATTTATGAGCATTAAAATTGATAGAATAGCAAGCGAAATGATAAAACAAATAAGTTATATTTTAGCAACCGAAATAAAAGATGAAGATATTAAATTTGTTACAGTTACAGATTGCAAAGTAACCAACGATCTAAGCTTTGCCAAAGTATATGTAACTGTATTTGATAAAGATAAAATAAAAAACACAATTGAAGCACTAAATAATGCTAGTAGCTTTATTAGAAGAATGCTAGCTGATAGAATTGATATTCGTCATATTCCAGAACTGACTTTTGTCTATGATGAATCGATTGAATACGGTCAAAATATTGAAAAAATAATAGAAAAAATTCATGAGGAAAATTAATTATCCTTTTAATTTTTGGGTGATATAAAATGAAGAGCGATATCGAAATAGCTAATAGTTGTCAAAAATTGTCAATTGACAAAATTGCTAGTAAACTAAATATTAATGATTGTCACTATGAAATGTATGGTAAATATAAAGCAAAATTAGATTTAGATATATTAAATAAAAAAACTCAAGGTAAACTTATTTTGGTTACATCAATAAATCCGACACCTTATGGTGAAGGAAAAACAACCGTTAGCATTGGATTATCTGATGCTTTATGTAAACTCGGAAAAAAAAGTATCGTAACTTTAAGAGAACCATCTTTAGGACCAGTTTTTGGCTTAAAAGGCGGAGCAACTGGTGGTGGTTACTCTCAAGTTGTTCCTATGGAGGATATTAATCTCCATTTTACAGGCGATTTACATGCGATAACTACTTGCAATAATTTACTAGCAGCTGCCATTGACAATCATATTTATCATGGTAACAAATTAAAAATCGATAATCATAAAATTCAATTTAATCGTGCCATTGATATTAATGATCGTGTTTTACGTGACATTAAAATAGAGAATGGTCAATCAAATCGAAGCGAACATTTTAATATAACCGCAGCTAGTGAAATTATGGCGATTCTATGCCTTGCCAACAGTGTTGCTGACCTTCGTCAACGCCTATCAAATATCTTAGTTGCCTATAATTTAGATAATGAACCGATCTTTGCTTCTGATTTAAATTGCGTTGATAGTTTAATGGTTGTTCTAAAAGACGCCATTCGTCCTAATTTAGTTCAAACTTTAGAAAATAATCCCGCCATTATTCATGGTGGGCCATTTGCTAACATTGCGCATGGTTGTAACTCCCTAATAGCTACTAAAATGGCCTTATCACTGGCTGATTACGTCGTAACAGAAGCAGGCTTTGGAGCTGATTTAGGAGCTGAAAAATTTTTTGATATAAAATGTCGAATAGGTAATCTAAAACCTAATGTCGTTGTCATTAATGCAACTATTCGCAGTATAAAATATAATGGAAATGGTATTTTAAAAAATGGTTTTGATCTACTTGGCATTCATATTGAAAATATGAAACAATTTCTTAACAATGTTGTTGTCTGTATAAATAAATTTAGTGACGATACTAATGAAGAACTAGAACTTTTAAGCGAATATTGTTCTAGTAAAAATGTATCATGTATTTTAATTGACAATTATCATAAAGGTAGTGATGGAGCTATACAGTTAGCTAACAAAATTATAGAATTAACCAAAAATAATTCTAATTTTAAACCATTATATGAACTTGATTTACCAATTGAAGAAAAAATAGACATTATTTGTAAAAAAATATATCATGCTCAAAAAATCAAATATAGTTCATTAGCAATCGAAAAAATAAAAAATTTAAAGAAAGATGGTTTCAATAATTTACCTATTTGTATAGCTAAAACCCCATATTCATTATCTGATGATAAACAAAAAATAGGTATAACAGGTGGTTTTGAATTAGAAATTCGTAATATAAAAGTTAATAATGGAGCCGGTTTTATTGTTGTCTACTTATCAAATATTTTAACTTTACCAGGACTTGGTGAAAATGCTAATTTATACAATATTAAAATAGATGATAATTTAAATATCAGTGGACTTATATAGGAGGAAAAAATGATAGAAATTATTGATGGTATTATAAATAATGACCTATTTGAAATAGATTATAATCAAGATTATAATATTAAACTAAATAATAAAAATTATCAAAAATTTTTAGATTTAAATAATCAATTATCATTAGAAGAATTTAAAAAATACTTAATAGAAAATCAAAATGCAATATATACAGAAATAAACAACATTAAGTCAGAATATTTATACCAAAGCATCACCCATGGTATCAATCATAATATTAGAGTATTATTATATGCTTTTTACCTTTCAGATAAACTTAACCTAAATACTACTGACTTTCAAATTATTATGGACGCTTGTAAATACCATGATGTTGGAAGACATAATGACTTATATGACGAAAAACATGGACTAAGAAGCTCAAATTTAATAGATAAAATTGTTGACAATTATATTTACCAAAATCAAGAAAACAAACAAATATTAAAGGCAATTATTGAATATCATTCTATTCCTGACTCTCATATTAACCAAATTATCAAAAAATACCAAATAGAAGATGAAGTAAGATTTAAAATATTATCAGCCATTTTAAAAGATGCTGATGGTTTAGATAGAGTTAGACTATCGATAAATCACCGTCTATTTTCCGACTTAAATCCCAAATACTTACGACTTCCAGAATCCCATAGACTAGTAAAATGTGCCCATTTATTAAATAGTATGTTCATTAAAAAAGTAAATAAAAAAATAAAATAATGATAATTTTTACTTTATTTATTGACAAAATTATTATTTAATGTTATCATAACGCAAAAAAAAGGGAGAGATAATATGTTTAGTGAATTATATGATAAAAAAAGTATTTTTAGAAAAAAATATCTAGAAAATTTAATTAATCGTTTTACTAATGCATCTTTGGGTGTTGAAGGAGTAGAGGGAAACCTAGCCGATACAATTCAAGCAATGAATATTTACCAACAAACACAAGCATTAGAGTATGCTTTTTCACTTAAAAAAAATGAAAAGTTAACTATTAATGATATCAAGCAAATAGAGGACTTACTTACTGGTGGCGAAGTTACTGATTTTAGAAAAACAAGAGCCGAAGTCGTTGGTTCTAATGTAAGACGTTCAAAACCACAATTTATTTATATGGATATGTATACATTATTTGATAATTACTATAATGTTTGGAAAGATTTAGATCCATTTTTACGTGAAGCATATTTTCATATTAGATTTTTACACATTCACCCATTTGAAGATGGTAATGGTCGAACAGCTAGAATTTTACTTATAAGAAACTTATGTGCTAGTAAAGAAGTGCCATGTGTTATTACTAAAGAAGTAAAAACAGAATATTGTTCATACATTGAAAATAATGATGCCGAAGGATTAGCCAAATTTTTTAAACAAATTGCTGATAAAGAATTAAATACTATTTTAAATTTATATAGAAATTTAGACTCTAAGGGCTTAATTAAAGAAAATCGCCTAAGTGTCGAACAAGAAGAAGAATATAATCGTATTATTGGTTTACAAAATAATCCTAGTCCTGAAAAAGAAACTGAATATCCACTTAGAAATTTAGATAATTTAATTAAATTATTTAAGCGAAATTCATTATCAGATTCCGTTGAAGGACCATTACACATGACTGGTCTATATAGATACGAACAATATCTAGACGAAAAAAGTGGCGATCGTGCTGTTTATGTAGAAGATAATAAATTTATGACTATCAGTATCAACAACGATCCACGTTTCTTTAAAATTGACCAACAAGTTAATAATCTACGTTTTACCATTGATGGTGAAGTAAAATTACCACAAGAATTTGAATATGAATTAAAACATCAACAAATTGAACAAGAAGCAACAACAAAGAAAAAATTATAATTTTAGCACTCATACTTGACAAGTGCCAAAAAGTGAGTATAATTAATTAGTGAATGGTTATTCCATTCACTTTTTTGGTCAAATAGAAAATGGAGGTAGATATTTATGAATGGACAAAATCCTTACCAAGAAAATTTAGAAGATGTACTTACCAAATATGGTCGAAATATTGTCGAAAGTGTCAAAGATGGTAAAGTAGATCCTGTTATTGGTCGTGATGAAGAAATTCGTAGTATTACCAGAATTTTATCAAGAAAAACAAAAAATAATCCCGTTTTGATTGGTGAACCTGGGGTTGGAAAAACAGCTATCGTTGAAGGGCTAGCCCAACGAATTGTAAAAGGCGACGTTCCAGCTAGTTTAAAAAATAAAACTATTTGGGAACTTGACATGGGAGCTTTGATTGCTGGTGCCAAATACCGTGGTGAATTTGAAGAACGTCTAAAAGCCGTTTTAAAAGAAATAAAAGAATCCAATGGCGAAATCATCATGTTTATTGATGAAATTCACATGATCGTTGGAGCAGGTGCATTAGAGGGAGCAATGGATGCTGGTAATATGTTAAAGCCAATGTTAGCGCGCGGCGAAATTCATTGCATTGGTGCAACTACATTAAATGAGTATCGTAAATATATTGAAAAAGATGGAGCTTTAGAAAGACGTTTCCAACGTGTTCAAGTAAGCCAACCTACTGTTTTAGATACAATTACTATTTTACGTGGTTTAAAACAACGCTTTGAAGTTTACCATGGCGTTAATATAAAAGATAATGCTTTAGTTGCAGCCGCAACTTTATCTGATCGCTATATTACAAGTAGATTTTTACCAGATAAAGCTATTGATTTAATTGATGAAGCATGTGCAACTATCAAAGTTCAAATGGATTCAGTACCAGTAGCACTAGATACATTAACTAGAAAAATTATGCAGTTAGAAGTTGAAAAAGAAGCCTTAAAAAAAGAAAAAGATGAAATTTCTAAAAATCGTGTTAAAGAGATTGATACCGAACTTAGCGATTTAAAAATTCAAGAGGCAAAACTACGTAATGACTGGGAAAGCGAAAAAAATATCAACGATAAAATAAGTAAGAAAAAAGAAGAAATTGAAAATTCTAAGTTTAAATTAGAACAAGCAGAAAATAATTATGATTTAGAATTATCAGCCAGATTACGTCATGGTGTGATTCCTAAATTAGAAAAAGAATTAGAAGAATTAAGACAAAACGATCGCTCAGAAATTTTAAGTGATACAGTCGATGATGAGAGTATTGCCACAATTATTTCTAAATGGACAAATATTCCAATTAACAAATTAGTTGGTGGTGAACGTGAAAAACTTCTGCATCTAGAAGAAAATATGAAAAAAAGAGTAAAAGGGCAAGATGAAGCTTTAAAGTTAGTAAGCGAAGCTATTATTAGAGCACGTGCTGGTATTAAAGATCCAAATCGTCCAATTGGTTCATTTATCTTTTTAGGTCCAACTGGAGTTGGTAAAACAGAAGTTGCTAGAACATTGGCATATGAACTTTTTGATGATGAACGTCATATAGTTCGTATCGATATGAGTGAATATATGGAAAGCCATTCTGTTTCAAGATTAGTCGGTGCTCCTCCAGGCTATGTTGGCTATGATGAAGGAGGACAATTAACAGAAGCAGTACGTCGTAATCCATATAGCATTGTTTTATTTGATGAAATCGAAAAAGCTCATAAAGATGTTTTTAATATTTTATTACAAATATTAGATGATGGCCGTATAACAGACTCTCAAGGAAGAACTGTTGATTTTAAAAATACAATTATTATTATGACCTCTAATTTAGGTAGTGAATATATTCTTGAAAATGCTGAAAATAGTAATCAGCTCGTAATGGAAGAATTACATCATACTTTTAAACCAGAATTTATTAATCGAATTGATGAAATAATTGTTTTCAAATCATTAACCGAAAAAATTATTTATGAAATTTTAGATAAAATAATTATGGATATCGAAAAAAGATTAGATGATAAAAAAATAAAAATAAAATTAACAGATAATGCGAAAAAATATATAGTTGAATCATCATACGATAGTAAATTTGGTGCAAGACCAATAAAAAGATTTGTAAGCCGTAATCTTGAAAATTTATTAGCAAACGAAATTATTAATGACAATATAGAATTTGATTCAACTGTAACATTTGACTATATAGATGATAAATTAATAATTAAATAAAAAAATGCTTTGTAGCATTTTTTTTGTATTAGATTATTTTATTAATTCATTTATAAAAACTTGTATTTTTTCAAAAGATTCTTTTGATTTATCTATATCAATCTCATCAGCATAAGTAACATTAAAACCTTTAGTTATACTATCATCAATTGTAAGTTGCTGTATATAATTATCGACAATAGAATTTTTAATAGTAATTAAACTATTATAATATAAGAAAATTTTAGAAATTCTAGGAATATCTTCATTATGATAATTAATACTTAATTTATTCCTTAAAACAAGTAAACAATTTTTTTCTTCATTTAAAATCTTTTTATATATGATAATTGCTCTTTCTAATTCTTGAGATTGTACTGTTATTCTAATTAATTTTTTTAATTTATATATAAAGTTATTAAAATATAATATTAAGTTTTCTTTTCTTAAAGATACTAATTCACTATTTATTTTATTTAATAATTCAGAACAAAATAATAACTGATTATATTGAGTTTCAATATAACTGCATTTACTTAAATCATTACTACATACTTTTTCACTTTGTTCTAGTTGATAATAAATGTTTATTACTTCATTATCAACAATTCCTTTAATAAAATCTAAATCATTTAACATAGTATCATCTCTTTTTTGATATATACTATCATAATTATTTAATTTTTACTATATATTTAGTAAATTTTTTTTAACTAAATAAAAAAGCATTATTTTAATGCCATAAGCTCCTTTTTTTGATGAATATGTTTTTTATCAGTTCGACCTAATACCCAGTCAACAGAAATATTACTGATTCGGCATAACTCTATTAAAAATGGACTTAAAATTAAATATTTATTATTCTCATAATTACTAATTGCTGAAGATGATGTATTTAATTTTTGGGCTAATTCTCGCATAGAGAGTTTTAAACTCTTTCTGACCTCTTTTAATCTAATTGCTACTAAATCAGTATTAATATTTTTATAGTTTTTAAGGCGTACCCTTTTATCAGTTAAGCCCACAATATAATCGATATTCACCTCATAGAAATTAGCAAGTTGATATAATCTTCTTGTTGGAATCGTTAATTTTTCATTTTCCCATTCTGAATATACCGAGTTAACAACTTTCATTTCCTCAGCTACTTCTTTTTTTAATAAACCTTTTTCATCTCTTAATTTCTCTAATATTATGTTCACAAATAGTCACCACCCTTATGAACACAATTATTCCATTAAATTTAATTATTTAGAATTTTGTTCGGTATATTTGAGCAAAATAATGTATAATAATTTTAAGGATAAATTATGGAGGTATATATGAACAATAAAAATAAGGAAAATGATATTTTAGAATCATTAATAAAATTAAATATTAAACATGAAATTGAAAATTCAAATATGAATATAAAATTGTATGGTATAAAAATAAAATATTATCAAAACCTACTAGGCAAATTAGAGTCTAATAAACCATTGTTTTTTCAAAAGAAAAGAATAATTGAATATAATAAAAAAATAGATGAATATAACAAAATAATAGATGAGCTATATCAAAATATAGAAAAAGAATATGAACTGATAAAAAAATCAAGGAGTAATTTATTATACATCAAAATGGTAAATATAGGAAATATGTATTTTCTTGATAAAAAATATATGTATAAAAAAATTACCTTTTTATAGGTAATTAAATTAAAGCAATAAAATTTTCATTGCATAAATATATATTAACAATATAAAAACTAAGCATAATAATAAAATATATTAAGGCATCATTACTTAAACCTGTCATAATTTTTTTAATAACCATTATAAAAATTATTAGTTCCATAAGTAAAAATAAAGTGACTTGCAAACGTAGAATCGTAAAACCATAATGACTTATATATAAATACATACGATAATAAGAATTAAAAATTAATACAATTGAAAAACATATTAATAATATAATTAATTTTTTTATTGTTATATTATCTTTAATAACATTACTTTTATATAAAAGAAACATAATAAGACTAAAATTAATTAAAGTTACAAAAAGTAATTGGAAAAAACCTTCACGTGCATAACTAGCATAAGTGTATTCGATTGGTATTTGTAAAAAGTTAACAGTTAAACGTGAAATCTCTGAAATAAGAAATAGTACAAAAATAATATTTATAATTATTAAAATAATAGAAACTGTTAGTTTATCAAAATTATGAATTTTTATTTTTTGCATTTTTGTATTTTCATTTAATAATATATTAATAAAAATACTAAATAAAATAATAAATGAAATAACAAAAATAAATATATTTGAAAAATTAAAATGTATCTTACCAGTAATTTGATTAATAAAAGAATTAAAATAAGCATCAGCGCTTGTTAATAAACAAAGAATTACTAATCCAATTCCAAACCCAATAGTAATTCCTAAAATAATTTTTGAAAAATTATTTTTTGTTTTGCTCTTATTTAATTTTAAAAATTTCAAATTATTAAATAAATTTTTTGGAAAAAGTTTAAATACCCATAAAGCAAAATCATTAGAAATATTATAATTCTTATTTATTAAAGACATAAAAAAGATTGTAATTAAAATAGGTAGAATAATAATATTTAATAATTGATTAGTATAGTCAATTTTAATAATTAAATTACTTGTTAAAATTAAAATAATTGGAATTAATAAATAATATGCTTTTTTATTTATATTCTTAGTCAATTTAAATAAATAAATATAACTTAAAATCAATATTATAAAAGGAATAATAACATTTTTAAAATAATTATCAATCTTTAAATTATGGCAAATAGCAATAATAAATGCCGAAATAAGAAATGTAATTATAGTTCTTTTATCTAATTTAATATTATTCATAATGATCACCTTGATATTCCAATATATCACCAGGTTGGCAATTTAAAGCTTTACATATAACCTCTAAAGTTGAAAAACGAATTGCTTTAGCTTTATTATTTTTTAAAATCGATAGATTAGTAATTGTTATATTAGTTTTTTCACTTAATTCATTTAATGACATTTTTCTTTTTGCCATCATAACATCTAAATTTACAATTATCATATACCTCACCTACACTGTATAATCAATTTCATTTTTATAAACAATAGCTGCTTTAATAACCTCTGCTAAACAATAAAAACTAAGGGAAGCAATAAAGCAAATAAATGCAACTACAAATGATAATAGAGTTGGAATAAAAAATATCTTAATAGTTATTATAATACTAAGTAACATAAATGTAATTGCGCAGATTTTTAAAATTTTCTCTACTTCAATTCGAAAAGGTGTATCACTATAAATATATTTAAATAAGAGAATTAACTGATATACAATTAACAAACAAAAAATATAACAAGTATAAAAGGCTATTTGGTATAAAAAATGATGCGAACCAAAACTTTTTACACCATTATCTTTAAATAAATCATAAAGCCATGGTAAACCAAAAAGACAACCAATTCCTAAAATTAAAACTAATACTAAAATAATAAAAATAAATTTTGCTATTTTACTTTTTTTCATATACCCACCTCAAGTTAAATAATACAACTATAAATATCAATTGTCAATATATTTTTAACGATTATCATAAAATATTTTAAGAATAAAATAAAAAATTTTTACTAATATTAATAATTATATTTAATATGTTTATGACAAAAAAATATGTTATAATATCTATATTAGAGGTTGTTTATGAAAAAGATTGAATTATTAGCTCCAGCAGGAAATATGGAGAGTTTAAAAGTAGCAATTCAAGCAGGTTGCGATGCTGTTTATATTGGTGGATATAGTTATTCTGCACGTAGTTATGCAGATAATTTTTCTGATGAAGAAATAATTGAAGCAATTAATTATGCTCATCTTTATGGTGTTAGGGTTTATGTCACTGTAAATACGATTATTTATGAATCAGAAGTTACAACATTCATGAATTATGTAGACTTTCTTCATAAAAATAATGTCGATGCTTTATTAATCCAAGATTTAGGTATGTTAGATTTAGTTCATAAAACATATCCTAATTTAGAATTACATGCTTCAGTTCAAATGCATATTCATAATTTAGAAGGTGTTAAATTAGCTGAAAAACTTGGATTAAAACGTGTTGTTCTAGCCCGTGAAACAAGTATCGACTTAATTCATCAAATAAAAAATAATTCATCGATAGAACTAGAAGTTTTTGGTCATGGTGCTTTATGTATTAGTTATTCGGGCCAATGCTTAATGAGTAGTTTAATTGGTAATCGAAGTGGTAATCGTGGTAGTTGTGCTGGTACTTGTCGTTTAGAATACGATTTAATTGAAAAAAAAGGATCACAAGAAACTGTTTTAAATAAAGATAAATATTTACTTAGTACAAAAGATTTAAATACTTTAGAATATGTTGGCCATATTATCGATGAAGGTGTGGCAAGTTTAAAAATTGAAGGACGAATGAAAAGACCAGAATACATCTATTTAGTTGTAAGTATTTATCGTAAGGCTATCGATTCCTATTATAATACAGGTCACGTTATAATTAGTGATGACGATAAATTAGAATTATTAAAAATATATAATCGGAAATTTACTAAAGGTTTCTTATTTAATGAAATATCATCTAATATTGTTAATCAATATCGACCAAATCATCAAGGAATCAAAATTGGCAATGTTATCAAACAAGATAAAAATTTTGTTTACATAAAACTCATATCCACAGTAAACCAAGAAGATGGTATTAGAATTTTAAATAATCACGCTGATATTGGTTGCACACTAAATTATATATATGTAAATAATAAACTAGTAAATAAAGCTAAAAATGGCGATATAATTAAAATAAAAATAAAAGGTAAAGTAGATATTAATGATGTCGTTGTTAAAACAACTGATAGCGAACAATTAAAAAAGATACATTCTAATTTAGAATTAAAAAAACGAAAGGTCAAAATTAAAGGTCAATTATTTGCGTATATTAATAGGCCTATCTTATTGACAATAACTGATGGTAAAAATCAGATTGAAGTAAAATCCGATGTCAAAGTTGAAATAGCTAAAACTAGTATAATATCTAAATCACAAATTTTAAAACAATTAAATAAATTAGGTGAAACAATTTATGAATTTGCAAAACTAGATATAGAATGTGATGATAATATTTTTATTTCTATTAAATTATTAAATGAATTAAGACGTGATGCCATTAATAAATTAAATAGTTTAAGACAGTATAAAACTAATTATAAAAAAGAAGTATATACGATAGATGTTCCTAATTTTGAACAAAAATATAGTTTAAATTACCAAATAAACAATTATAAACAATATGAACAATTAAAAAACAAAAAAAGCGATAATATTTATGTTCAATCTGATGATTTATTTAATTTAATTGCTCAAGATAGTCGTGTAATAAAGAAATTACCACGTGTTATGGAAAGTTATAAAGAATATCATAAAGATTTATTAATTGGTGAATTAGGTAGTATAAACTATTATCAAAAAAATAATCTTATTACCGATTTTTCATTTAATGTTGTCAATTCTTATACGGTTGCTTTCTTGCATTCTTTAGGTATCAAAAAAATAACTTTATCTTATGAATTAACCGATAATCAAATTATTGATTTAATTACGGCTTATAAAAATAGATATCAAAAAAATCCTAATTTAGAAATTATTATCTATGGTAGAGAAGAAATGATGATTTCTAAATTTAATTTACTTAAAATGTATCATAAAAAAGGAGATAATTTTTATTTAAAAGATCGTTATCAAAAATTATATAAAATTATTGAAGATAATAATCTTATGTATATCTATAATTATAAAGTAAGAAATAATCTTTTAAAATGTTCTTATTATTATCAAATTGGTATTAATAGTTTTAGAATAAATTTATTAGATGATAAGGAAATACATATAATAAATTGAATTTTAATTATATAAAAATAATGATTTTAATGTTTTTTTGACACAAAAAAATATTAAAATTTTTTTATTTTTCGTAGACATTTAGATATTAAAGTACTATAATAGAAATCAATTTAATGGAGGTGCAATATGACGAAAACAAACTTACCAGTAATCTTGCTTAAAGGAATTGTATTGTTACCGAATAATGATATAAAATTAGAATTTGATAAAGGTGCTTCTAGTGTCATAATTGATGAGGCTGAACTATTTCATAATAGTCAACTTATGATTGTATGTGATACCGATGTAGAATCCAAATCCAATAAATTACCATATATGGGTATTGTTGCCAAACTGAGCCATAAAATAGAATTACCAAATGGTCGTATTCGCCTATTAGTTAGTGGTCAAAGACGTGCAAGAGTCGTTGAATATTTAAATGGCAATAAAAAAGATGAAATTTTAGAAGGTATTATTACATATCTAGAAGAAGAAAAAATAGATGAAAAAGAAGAAAAATTTTATATTTCTAAAATCCGAAAAGAAGTAGCAGCTCATGTAAAAAAAATTTCCTATTTAAGTAATAGTATATTATCTTCTATTAATGAAACTGATGATTTATCAAAAATTACTGATATTGTAGCCGTTAGTTTATCTGTTTCATCAGAAAGATTGCTAGAATATTTAAATTGTTTAAGTCCTAAAGAACGTCTTAGTATGATTCTAAAAGATATGTATGAAGAAGAAGAAGAATATGATTTAGAAAAAGAATTAGATTTAAGAGTCAAAAAAGAAATCGATTTAAATCAAAGAGAATACTTTTTACGCGAAAAATTAAAAACTATTAAAGAAGAATTAGGTGATATTTCTCCTAAAGATGATGAAGTAGATGACTTAAAAAATCAAATAGATGAATTAGACGCTAATGATTCGGTAAAAACTCGTCTTTATAATGAAGTAAAACGTTATGAGGCATTATCGAATGCATCACCTGAAATAAATTTAGTTCGAAATTATATTGATTGGTTACTTTCCCTACCATGGCAACAATGTACCAAAGATAATAATGATTTAAAAAATGTTAGAAAAGTTTTAAATCAAACACATTACGGCTTAGATAAAGTAAAAGAAAGAATAGTTGAATTCTTAGCTGTAAAAAAATTGACCAATACTTTAAATGGTCCAATCTTATGTTTAGTTGGCCCACCAGGTGTTGGCAAAACATCTTTAGCTTTTAGTATTGCCAAAGCTATGAATCGTAATTTTGTTAAGATGTCAGTTGGTGGAATTCACGATGAAGCAGAAATTAAAGGTCATAGAAGAACTTATTTAGGTGCCAATCCTGGTCGTATTATCAGCTCGATGAAAAAAGCTAAAAGTAATAATCCAGTCTTCTTAATAGATGAAATTGATAAAATGACTAATGATATAAAAGGAGACCCAGCAAGTGCTTTATTAGAAGTTTTAGATCCAGAACAAAATTGTTTATTTAGCGATAACTATATCGAAGAAGAATTTGATTTATCAAATGTTATGTTTATTGCTACTGCTAATTACATCGAACAAATTCCCGAAGCTTTAAAAGATCGTTTAGAAATTATTAAATTATCAGGTTATACTGATTATGAAAAACTAGATATTGCTAAACGTCATTTATTACCAAAAGTTTGTAAAGAACATGGAATATCATCTGATTTAATTGAAATTTCTGATAAACTTATTTCCAATATAATTAGAAATTATACTAAAGAAGCTGGAGTACGTGAACTTGAAAGACAATTATCTAAAATTGTTAGAAAAATAATTACTCAATTTGTTGAAAAAGATGAAAAAATAAATAAAATATGTCTAACTGATAAAGATATAGAAAAATATTTGGGAAAAATTAAATATTTAGATTATGATAAAATTGGTAAATCGACTATTGGTGTTGTCAATGGACTAGCATATACTAATTTTGGTGGTGATACCTTACCAATTGAAGTTAATTTTTATAAAGGTAAGGGTAATCTAGTTTTAACTGGTTCTTTAGGTGATGTTATGAAAGAAAGTGCCCAAATCGCACTTAGTTATATCAAGGCTAATATTGATAAATTTAAAATTGATTACGATAAAATAATCAACAACGATATTCACATTCATGTTCCAGAAGGTGCTACTCCTAAAGATGGACCAAGTGCTGGCATTGCCTTAACAACTGCCTTATTAAGTGCTTTTTCCAATATCCTGGTCGACAATAGTATCGCTATGACGGGCGAAATTACCTTAAGAGGTAATGTCCTACCAATTGGTGGATTAAAAGAAAAAAGTATGGGTGCCAAAAGAAATGGCATAAAAAAAATTATTATACCTTATGAAAATTTATCAGATATAGAAGAAGTTCCAAATGAAGTTCGTGATAGTATTGAATACATTCCTGTAAAAAATTATATAGAAGTATTTGATATTATTACTAAAAAATAGTTGTAAAGGATGAATTTTTATGAAATATAAAGTTAGGGTTTCTTTAGATGAATATCTTAAAGAAATTTATGTGTATACTTTTTTAAATTCATTAATGTTTTCTAATAAGATAGAAACTGAACTTAAAAATTCTTTAGAAATGTTTATAAGTTTTGACGAATTTTTAATACTATTATTAGATTATATAAAAAATGAAAAAACCAAAAATATTTTTGATAAATTAGTAAAAGATAATGTTTTCTATTTAACTGATTTTCTTTTAAATAAAGTAAATTATGATAATACTAAAAAACATGAAATCTTAAATGATATAAAAGTAACTTTAAATAACTGTAGCGATGATAATATTGACTTTATTCGTAGTCAGATAGCAATGCGTGATTATGGTGTTAATTATAACAACAAATTTAATCTTAATGTATTATCGATAAAATCAGTATCAGATGATGATATAAAAACTTATAAAGATATTTATTATAATTCTATTTTTAATGATTTTATTTATATGAGTATCATTTTATTAGAAAATCGTCAATTTGTTAATGCAACTAAAGAAAATTGGTTATTTAATAAAGATTTTTTTCGTAGTACCAATTATTATTTATTGAATTGTAAAGAATTATTTTATAAACCAAACTGCTATAATAATTTAAAATATATCATAACTGAAAATTTAGAATCTTTAAGAAATCTAACTGAACAAGAAATTGATGATAGAATAGATGAAGAATTTGCAGATTTAGCAAATGTATCTATTAAATTGGTGAGAAAATTTGAAAGAAAATTACAATGAAATATATATAAATTCACTTGTATTTAATGATGACCCAATTGAAATTATAAAACAATCTAATGAACACAATTATGATATATTAATTGAAAATTTAAACATTTATATTAACCAAATGAAAAATATGCAATTCCTAGATGAATACATGAAAGAAAATATTTACAATATAATTAACTATATTAGAGAAAATTATAACTATAGTGATAAAGAAGATAAGAAAAATAAATACGAACTTTATAATTCTTTAGTTCAAACTATAAATACTAGTTTGCAGACAAATACAGATTATTTTTATCTTTCTCAAAGTTTAGAAAGAGGCATCTATATCGAATATGGACTAAAAGATACTGATATTAGTGTTCCTGAAAAACTAAAAAATGATATTCGAAATTCTTTAAGCTACGATAAATATTTTTACGATATATTAACTAAAAACAATTTGGACTGTTCAACTGATCAATTTAAAGAATTAATAATGAATGTATTATTTTTATACAGTGTTAATTATTTTAAAATGGAAAGTCCAGAAATTCTAACTAATAATTATTTATTAAGATCTGTTTTATTAGCCAACAAAAAAATTATAGAAAGTTTTGAATATAAATTTAATTCTAAATATGAAAAATCAAAAAGTTTAAAAAAATATACTAAAACTTTATTAAAAGAAATATTTTAAGGATAAAATTATTTTATCTTTTTTTTACATTATTAGTCATAATCCTTATTACAACTAATATAATTTAGTGAATGAGGGGAGACTATTTATGAAAAAAATAATTCCGTTTAAAAAGGAAATTATGTTTAAAACAAATTTATCAGAAATAACAAGTATTTCTTTAGAACATAATTTACATATAGAAAATGATAACTTAATTAGTGGTAGTTTTATAATAAGTGGCGAATATAAAATTGCTGATACTAGTATTAATACCGAAAAATTTAATTTTGATATACCTTTCGATATCAATGTTGATGATAAATATTTACTTGATAACGTTGTAGTTGATATTGATGATTTTTATTATGAAATTGTTAATAATAAATCATTAGAAGTAAATATCGATGTTTTAATTGATAAATTAGTTGAGAAACCTTTAATTGAAAAAAAGATTGATAATGAAGAAAATTCCACTATTTTAGAAAATGAAACTAAAGAAGAAGATAATGATATAATGGAAAGATGTATTGATCCAGAAGATATATTAGAAAAAATAGATAATATTGACGAAGAAATAGAACAGACAAATAATACCGAAAATAATAACAAAATAAATACTGAATTAATTAAATCCGATTTAAAACAAGATAATATTAATCTAATAAACAATTTAAATAATACAAATCAAATAGATATAACCACTAAAAGTGAAATAAAAAGCGTTGAAAAAATTAACTCATTATTTGATAGTTTAGACGTCAATAGCGAAACTTATAAAACTTACAAAGTATTTATCATGCGAAATGGCGATAATATTGAAAGTATTATGCAGAAATATAGTATAACACGTGAAGAATTAGAAATGTATAACAACCTATCAGATTTAAAAATAGGAGATAAACTAATAATTCCAGATATAAAAAATGAAAAAGTTTAATGAACTATTCCAAAAATATTCAATAATACCTACTAAATATGAATTTTTAAAAAATGTTACAATTGTTTCAACCAACGATAATAAATATGTCATAAAAGAAAAAAATCGTAAAAACAAAAATCAAATTTTTAATTACTTACATTCTAGAAGTTTTGACTACTATCCACAAATTATAAGTGATAACGATGACGAATATGAAATAACAGAATATGTCGAACAAATTGATATGCCACAAGATCAAAAAATATTAGATATGATTGACTTAGTTGCACTTCTTCATAATAAAACAACTCATTATGAAGAAATAGACGAAGAAGATAATAAAAAAATATATGAAGATGTCAACAATAATATTGTTTATTTATATAGCTACTATACAGATCTTTTAGCGATTGCTGAATCAAGTGTATACATGAGCCCTAGCCAATATATGCTATCACTAAATATATCCAAAATACTAGGTGCATTAAATTTTTGCAAAGATGAAATTGATAAATGGTATCAAATAGTCAAAGAAAAAAGAAAACAACGTTTTGTTGTTTTACATAATAACCTAGATTTATCACATTTTATTAGAAATAAAAATTCATATTTATTAAGTTGGAATAAAGCTAAAATAGATATTCCAATCTTTGATTTATATAAACTATATCGAAGACATTCCTTGGATTTTGAATTCTCAGAAATATTTAGAAGATATGAACACTCATATCCATTACTAAATGAAGAAAAAAAATTATTTTTTATTCTTATATCATTACCAGATAAACTAGAATATAGTCATTCAGAATACCAAATGTGTAATAATATTAGTTCTATAATAGAATCACTAGCTAGAACTGAAAAATTTATATCACCATATTATACGAAAAATACAGAACAAAATAAATAAAATAAATATAAATAAAACAAAAATACTAAATCTACTCACAATAAAAAAAGCAATAATAAATTGATATAACAATAAAATAGAAAAAATAAATAACAAAATAAACCATTTACCACGATGTCGCCACCAATTACCATTCTGCATAAGTATCACCTAAAACATTTTATTCTAAAATGGTATAAATGTTTATTAATTTAAAATAATATTGTAAAAAAATATTATTTTTTTGTATATATTAAAAAAATTATTTGATAATAATAATGTAAATTATCAAAAAATATCATGAAAAAAATGTCGAATATTGACTTTAAATTAATTTTTGTGATATATTGTTAACATAGAGGAGGGAAGAAAAATGAAAATGAATAAGAAAGGTTTTACTTTAATCGAGTTATTAGCCGTAATCGTAATTTTAGCTGTAATCGCATTAATCGCTGTACCACAAATCTTAAATATTTTGAATAATGCAAGAAAAAGTGCAGCCCAAGATAGTGCCTATGGTATATTAAAAGCCGCTGAAACTTATGCTACAAATTATATGTTAGATAACAATGGTAATGCATTAGCTGATAAAACTACATTTACATGTAATGGTACAGATTGTACTATGGATAGCACACCAACTAATAATGGAACCAAAGCTAACGATGGTAAACTAGACTTTAAAGGAACAAAACCAACAAGTGGAAAAGTTATTTTAGATGGTAAAGGAAATGCATCTATAAATACAGCATTAAAAATTAATGGATTTGAATGCAGTAGTACTGGTGATACAGTTACTTGTTCATAATTTTAATAAATCTATCAAAAATATTATATAAATTATAATATTTTTTTTGTAAATAATTGTCTATTTTATTAAAGAATATAATTATAACATTGACATGAAAATCTATTTCGTGATATATTGATAACATAGAGGAGGTCAAGAAAAATGAAAATGAATAAGAAAGGTTTTACTTTAATCGAGTTATTAGCCGTAATCGTAATCTTAGCTGTAATCGCATTAATAGCCGTACCACAAATCTTAAATATTTTAAATAATGCAAGAAAAAGCGCAGCTCAAGATAGTGCCTATGGTATATTAAAAGCCGCTGAAACTTATGCAACAAATTATATGTTAGATAACAATGGTAATGCATTAGCTGATGGAACTACATTTACATGTAATGAGACAAATAAAGGTTGTAAAATAAGTGTAACAGCTACTACAGGTGTAACATTAGCAAATAGTGGCTTATTAGATTTTAAAGGAACAAAACCAACAGATGGTACTGTGAAACTAGATGGTAAAGGAAATGCTTATATTAGTGCTGCATTAAAAATAAATGGTTTTTCTTGTACTACAAAGAGTACAACAGACGCAACAGATACTACAGTTACTTGCTCATAATTTTAATAAATATATCGAAAATATTATATTAATTATAATATTTTTTTGTAAATAATTGTCTATTTTATAAAAAACATAATTATAACATTGACATTAAATTTTATTTAATGATATATTGTTAACATAGAGGAGGGAAAAAAATGAAAATGAATAAGAAAGGTTTTACTTTAATTGAGTTATTAGCCGTAATCGTAATTTTAGCTGTAATCGCATTAATCGCTGTACCACAAATCTTAAATATCTTAAATAATGCAAGAAAAAGTGCAGCTCAAGATAGTGCCTATGGTATTTTAAAATCTGCTGAAACAGCATATACTGATTATTTACTAGCTAACAACGGTAATGCATTACCAGCTGATACAAAATTTGATTGCAATGGAACAAATTGTACATATACACCAGCTGGAGCTGGTGCAAAATCAATATCACTTGATTTTAAAGGAACGAAACCAACAGATGGTTCAGTAACATTAGACGGTAAAGGTAATGCAAGTATAACTAAAGATGATCCATTAAAAATCAATGGTTTTGCATGTAGCAGTACTGGTGATACAGTTACATGTGAATAATTTTAATAAATTTATTAAAAATATTATATAAATTATAATATTTTTTTTGTAAATAATTGTCTAGTTTATATAAAAAATAATTATAACATTGACATTAAATTTTATTTAGTGATATATTGTTAACATAGAGGAGGAAAGACAATGAAAATGAATAAGAAAGGTTTTACTTTAATTGAGTTATTAGCCGTAATCGTAATTTTAGCTGTCATTGCTTTAATAGCTGTACCACAAATCTTAAATATTTTAAATAATGCAAGAAAAAGTGCAGCTCAAGATAGTGCCTATGGTATATTAAAAGCCGCTGAAACAGCATATACTGATTATTTACTAGCTAACAATGGTAATGCATTAGCTGATGGAACAACAATTACATGTAGTACTGCAAATAATGGCTGTAAATTTGATACTAATGCCAAAAATACTGGTACCATAGCTAATTCTGGATTATTGGATTTTAAAGGAACAAAACCAACTGAAGGAAAAATTACATTAGATTCAAAAGGTAATCCATCTATTACAACAGCATTAAAAATTAATGGATTTTCATGTACAAGCAGTACAACCGATTCTACAGTTACATGTAAATAATTTCTAAAAATGAACGCTTTTATACGTTCTTTTTTATTTATTAGGAATTTTCTTCTAAAAAATGTTAATTAGGTATTGACGAACATAATTTCACATGATATTATGTTAATACATTCTTGGTGGTGATAACATGATAATAAATAAAGCATATAAGTTTAGATTATATCCTAATTGTGAACAAAAAATATTAATAAATAAAACATTTGGTTGTACGAGATTTATATATAATTATTATTTAAATAAAAAACAAAAACTATATAAAATTGAACATAAAAATCTAAATGCTTATGATTGTATTAGAGATATAAAGAATTTGTATGAAGAAAGACCATATTTAAAAGAAGTAGATAGTTGTAGTCTAAGGTGTGCTTTATTTG
>CANQIS010000006.1 GCA_947624115.1 uncultured Bacilli bacterium | reverse complement strand
GCAATTACGCAAAATGTTGAATATTTACTGTCTTCTGTTGATGCCTCTACTATGTTATCAAATAGTGAATTTATTGTAATGTTAAATCAAGCAGCAACAGATAGAAAAGAATTAGCAAAATTGTTAAATATTTCTGATGAACAAATGAGTTATATTACAAATAGTGAGGCAGGCTGTGGTCTTATTCGTTATGGTAGCTCTCTTGTTCCGTTCATTAATCAATTTCCAACAAATACTAAATTGTATAAACTAATGACTACCAAGCCAGGAGAGTAGAAATGCCAGATATAAAGACAAAAAAGTCTAACAAAGGAACAATAAAAACTATTGATAAAAGTTTGATTGCTACTCAAAAAACGAAAAAGGCTCTTGTAGATATTAAAGAAAAAGGTGAAAATCAAACTCAAGTTAAAGAACAAAACTCTACTGAATATGCAACAAATAGTATTGAAAGTGGAGCAAAAAAAGTTGTAAATAATTTTAATAGTGTAAGATATAAAGGAAACAATGAGGTAAATAATACAAAGAGTAATATTATTAAAACAAGAAATAAAATTAAAAATATAAAAACTACGTTAACTGAAAAAAAGAAACTACAAAAGGCAAAAAAAGGAATAAAAACAAATAGGCAAAATATTAAAAATACGCAGAAAGTAGCAAAAGAGTCGGTTAAAGTATCTCAAAGAGCAATTAAATTGGCAAAAGAAACAGCTAAAAAAACCTCTCAAACAATTAAAGTGGCAGTTAAAACAACTGTATCAACAGTAAAACTGATATTAGCTAGTACAAAAGCATTAATATCAGCTTTAATTGCAGGAGGCTGGGTTTCTATAATTATAATATTAGTTATTTGTTTAATTGGTCTTTTATGTAGCTCGGTTTTTGGTATTTTTTTCTCTGGTGAAAAAACGGGTAAAGACACTATTACTATGAAAGATGTTATTTACGAATGTAATCAAGAATTTTCAAATAAGTTGCAAAGTATTCAAGATGAAAATCCTCATGATGAATATGTTCTTGATGGAAATTTAACTTCTTGGAAAGATATGCTTTTGATTTATACTGTAAAAGTTTCTAATGGAAATAATCAACAAGATGTAATAACAATAGATGATAATAAAAAAGCAATTATGAAAGAAATTTTTTGGGATATGAATAGTGTTTCTAGTGAAGTAAGAGATGAAGTTGTAACAGAACAGGGAGTTAATACAAATGAAACACCAAAAGAAGTAGAGAAAAAAGTGTTACATATTAAAATTACAACGAAGTCAGTAAATGATATGAAAACAAAGTATGGCTTTAATCAAAAACAAATTAAGCAATTAGATGAATTATCTAGTGATAAATATTCTTCATTATGGGGAAGTATTGTTTATGGAGTTGACTCTGGTGAGTATACTAATTGGAGGCAATACGATAGTAGTTGGGCAAATGTAAGAATTGGAAATACATCTAGCACTATAAAAGATATAGGTTGTCTTGTTACTTCAGTAGCAATTCTTATTAAAAAAGCAGGAGTAAGCTCATCTATAAAGCCTTTTAATCCAGGTACTTTTGTAGAGGCACTAAATAAAAATGGTGGATTTGATGAATATGGTAATTTGCAATATGCTGCTATAAGTAAGGTTGTTCCAAACTTTAAGTTTGTAGGAAAAGTAAACTTAAATGGTAAAACAAGACAAGAAAAATTTTCTTTAATAAAACAATATTTTGAATCAGGTTATTTTATTACTATTGAAGTTAAAGGAGCAGTAGATGGAAATCAACATTGGGTAGCGATTGTTGGAATAAATGCTAATGACATTATAATGGTAGATCCAGGAAGTAATCAGACTAATCTATGGAATGCTTATGAGTTTAGTAAGTCATCACAGTTTAACTTTTTTAAAGCAGATTAAATACTGAAAAAGGGCTTGCCTTTTTGCAAACCCTTTAATGTTTTTATAAAATTTTGAATTTTATTTTATTGCACTTTAATTCTATAATTGTTCTTATTCTTTGAACTTCTAATTCCACATCATCAGTTATTTTATGTGTGTTTTCACTTATTTTTTTATTAAGATTGTCATAATAATCTTTTAATTCTTGTAATTCTTTTTTTACATTTAGTTTTCCTGCATATTCTAATAAAACATCCATTTGATTATTTAGTCTTCTTAAATGTGTCAATAAATCTATTTCATTGTTTTCCAATATTTTATTTTCCATATTATCTTTATCGAACACCATATTTTCAAATTTATCAAGAAGATTTTCAAAGTGTAATTTTAATTTTTCATTTGTTGTTCTTTCTTTTATAATTGCTGTACCTAAATAATAAGTAATACCTATCAATAAAAGGTCAGTTACTGAAAGGTTAAAAAAACCTTTGTTATAAAATATATTAATTACTGATAAATATGATAGTCCAGAAATAAAGAAAATTTTTATATATTTTACATATTTGCCATCATTTTTCATTATTTGCCTCCATTATATATGTTCGCACTTTGTTGACTAATGATGGCTCATCTTTAGATTTGAATACAAAAGTTTTTAATATTTCGTCTTTCTTTATTCCACTTCTAACTAGACCTCCAAAACTTTCTTCTAAAAATGAATTACCATAACCAAACCCACCATCAAAATCTAAGACTACTTTTTTTCCTTCTCTTTTTGCTTTCCTCATCAATCTAATTAATTTCTTTTTAAAGTCTTCACCTGAATAAAGGCCTGAGTCGGCAAATCTTCCACCTGGTCTATTAGTATATTCTTTTGATATTACATAAGTAATTTGTCTTCTTCGTAAATTTTCACTATTTTCTCTCTCTATTATATCTTCCATATAAACCATAATTCCTTTCTTTTTGGTATAGTCATAGACAATAATTATTTTTTTACTAATACTTTTTATATTAAATATAAAATTCTTAATTTAATTATACTACTATTTTTTGATTATATTAAATAATTTCTTTAATTTTTTTAGTAAAAAACATAAGAAAGTTTATGTAAGAAATATGTAAGAAATTTATTGACAGATTATGTCGAAATGTGCTAAACTTTAATAGTCGGTCGAAGGTATTAAAAATATTGTTAAAGCCGACGTTTGTAGTAAATGTCGACATTAAATTTTACGTTATGCTAGTTGTGTTATGTAGTAGTGTTACAGTTTTGTGGTATGAAGTAGAGTTTTACTGTTTGGCTAGTATAATGTAGGAGTAGAAGAGCGCAGAAATGCGTTCTTTTTTTGATAAAAAAAAGAGTGTGACCTCTTTTTAAGATAAATTAATCATCAATATTTTCATATTTGAAAAGTTTTGAATTATAAAAGTCTTTAATATCTATATCTAGTGTTCTACAAATCTTATAGATTACTAAAGCACTAGGATTTTCTACTTTATTCGTTAACATAGATCTTAATGTAGTTGGAGGTATTGCTGATAATTCAGCTAATTTGTTAGGAGTATAATTATACATAGAACATAATTCAAAAATGCGTTGACTAACTGCTTCTTTGAAACGCATATTACACACCTCCATCACTGCTATAAGAATTTTAGCAAAAATTTGCTAAAAAAATGCGCCGATTTCGGTTGATTTTTATTATTTTAGTGTTATAATTTGAATATGTTAAGATATATAGATAAAACTTATTAAATTATATCTTAAACTAAAAAGGCAGTACAATATTTTTTGTGCTGTCTCATTTATTTTGAAAGGTGGATTATATATGAATATTGAAAAAATTGAAAGTTGTATTAATTCATATCATTTACTTTATAGTGATGATATAAGAGCAGTAATTACTAAAATAATAAAAAAAGATAAGATTAATAATATGGAACAACTAGAAAAAACAGTAAAGTTTTTGGAGTCTATGTATTCTTTAATTGATTTTGAAATACTAGATGATAATATTTTTGAACATATAAATAAAGATATAGCATTTACTCCAAAACCAAATATGTTAAGAGTAATGATTATGAATAATTTATTAGATTCTAACTTAATAAATTTTGACTATTTATTTAATGAAATTAGTTTTGATACGATAGAGATATTTACAAATGAAACTTATTACAATTTAATTAATTCAAAAGATGGAATTAAAAAATTGAAATCTAGATATTCGTTTAATTATGATTTAATTCATTATTATCATAATATTTTGTCATGTTACTGTTATCTTAAATTACATGATTTAGTATTTGACCATATATTTGATTTTAAAAAGAATAGTGTTAAATTAGCATATAAACTTTATAATTTGAGAAAAAGTAAGAAAAAAAATATTATAGTTTTATTTTATAAGATTATTGAAAGTGACAAACAAGAAAGAACACTTCTATATAGTAATAATATAGAAAAATATGATTTTAATGATAAAGAGTTTGGTAGTGCATGGGAAAGTATTTATAACAAAATAAAAGAGGTTTTATTATAATTCCCTCTTATACATATCAATTCTTTTTGGTAATTGTTTTGCTTTCAAAGCAGTTTGCTCATTAAAAAGTTTACTTGGATGAATTTTGAAAGAATCTGCTATTACGTCAATATTTCCGCAAGTTAAGTTAGCGTTTCCTGTTTCAATTGCACTTATATAAGCTATCTTAAATTGAATTATATTAGCATATTCCTCTTGAGTTAATCCATTTTGGTATCTATACCATTTAGTATTTAATCCTACTAATTCCATAGAAGTCATTAAATATCACCTCATAATTATTTATATTATGTGTTAATAAGTTAAAACTTATTAATATAAAAATTATAAAGATATTACTTGTAAAACTTAATACCATTAAATCTTGTTAAAATATATCTTAATAAGATTTTTGGCATTATTTGTAACATACCTAGTTTTCTACAAAAAAAAGATTAAATAATGATATTTTAATTAATATTTAATTTTTTAGAATAAAAAAAATATTAAATATAAAAAAAATATGTTATTATTAAACTATGAAGTTTATGAGAAAAAGGAGGACATTATAGAAATTAAAATTCTATAATGAGAGTAATTATGAGAGAAAAAAGATTAAGTTATGTTGATATTGCTAGGGCATTTGCTATAATTTTTATAGTTTTGGGACATACAATAGTTCATTCAGAACATTTAGGAACATTATTTAAATTACTATATAGTTTTCATATAGCTTTATTTTTTATGATTTCTGGTTTCATATTTAAAGTTAAAGACAATGAGTCATTTTTATCTTTCGTTAAGAGAAAGTTTTTAAGAATTATGATTCCATATTTTATTTGGGCATTAGCGTTTTTAATACCATATATGTTATTTGGAGGCAGTATAGGTAATAAGTTAGATATTACTTCTTCTTTCAATTTAAAAACTATGTTATTTAATATATTATATGGGAATGGGAATATGGATGCTTTGAAACAAAATACATCATTATGGTTTTTGCCTGCATTATTTTCTATGGAAGTAGTCTATTATTTTATAATTAAATTTTTAAAAAAGCATAATGCTGCAAAAATTAAAGTTTTTGTTCCTATAATTATTGTTAGCTTTTTAAGTGTCATTTATTTAAATAAATTTATAATATTTCCATTTGGAATTAATACTGTTTTAAATATTGGAATTTTTTTCTATGTTGGCTATTTATTAAAAGAATTTAATGTAATTGAAAAATTGTCAAATAGTCGCAAATATATATATATATATATATCAATACTTATAATTGGTATAATAAGTTGCTTTTTAAATTACAGAGGTGTGTCTTGTGTAGAATATGATTATGGTAATTTTGCACTAGCATTAATTTCTGGAATATGTATTTCTTTATTCATTTTATTTATATCAAAAATTATTAATAAAAATAAAATTTTGGAATATTTAGGTAGAAATACTATGGGAATATTAATATTTCATAAAATTATAATTTTAGTTTTTCAAAGTAAGCTAGGTTTAATATCACGGTGGTTGTTAGATAGTAACATCTTTATTGAATTGATTTTATCTATTTTAATTGTAATAATAAGTATTATTATTTCGTTAATTGCTACTGAAATAGTTAGGAAAATTTTCCCTATGGCAATCGGTGAAATAAGAAATAATGGGAAGTAGAATATACTACTTTCTTTATTTTCAAAATTTAATTGCACTATATGGGCTAATTACATATTATATATTGTAAATGTTTTGGCATTAAGAAATATAAATTATATAACAAAATATTTACACTATGTTTTGTTCTGAAAAAGGTACCAAACTATTGTTTTTAATTATAGTGTTATAGCTTTATATTTCTAAATAGGCTAGTAAAAATTTTTGTCGTTTTAATTGATATAATTTTTCAAATATATATTGTAAAAAGCCAAAAAAAGAATTGTCTTTGTATTAAGTAATATGTTATAATTGATTAGGCTAACAAGAAGATATGTGAGATTTTTTATTAATTAATTTATTAGCTGTTTTGCGTGAACTAAATTCGTTTTTACGTTGTGGTGTAAAAAAAATATTGATTTTGAGCACTTTGTATGGTATAATATCGAAGACTATTTTACAAAGAGGGGCAATTTTATGGTTGAGAAAGTTTGCAAAAAATACATTAAAATTAGTAAATACAAATTTAATAAAATAATCAGAGAGGTGTATTATAATATGGCTAATATTTACTTGAAAATAGGTATCACGTGTAGGTGGGCTTATTGTGTAAGAAATAGCTCTAAGGGGGTTGCTTATTATGGATAACGAAATAGCTATTAATGACGTTTCAGTTTTTTTTAATCTAAAAAGAGCAATGTATTTATTTATAAAAAGAATATTTGATATAGTTTGTTCCATAATTGGAATTATTCTTTTGATACCTCTTTCTATAATAGTAAAAATTTCTTATGTTTTATCAGGTGATTTTGGTCCTATTTTATTTTCACAGAATAGAATTGGCAAAAACGGTAAAGAATTTAAATTATATAAATTTAGAACAATGGTACCTAATGCTGATGAGGTATTATTTAAGCTTTTAAAGGAAAATAAAGAGATAGCAAAAGAATATAAGAAAAACAAAAAAATTAAAAATGATCCAAGAATTACAAAAGTAGGAAAAATCTTAAGAAGGACTTCACTTGATGAATTGCCGCAGATTTTGAATGTATGCCTATCGCAAATGACAATCGTGGGTAATAGACCTTATTTGCCAAGAGAAAAAGACGATATGGGGGCATTTTTTAAGGAAATCGTGAAAACTAAGCCAGGGATTACTGGTCATTGGCAAGTTTCTGGAAAAGAAAATTCTACATTCCAAAAAAGATTAGAATTAGAAAGTTTTTATTCTAAAAATTGTGGTTTAAAAATGGATATAAAAATAATTTTAAAAACATTTGGTGCTGTAATTAAAGGCCATGGTGCTGAAGAATAAAGTATTGTTATATTATTTTATGTAATTATGCATGGTTATATAAAATAGTGTTTATTATTAATGGTATTATCTAACGATAAAAGCTGAAAAGAATGCAGAAAAAATAAGAATTAGGAGTTGTAAAATATGAGAATAGATATTATATGCCCACTCTATAATGCAGAAAAATATGTAAAAGATTTAAATGATAGTTTGCTTAAACAAAAAAGAGTTGATATAGCAAATATTCTTTATATTTTAACAGAAAGTGAAGATAATACAGAAAAGGTTTTATTATCGAATAATTATAAATATAAAAAAATCAAAAAACAAGAATTTTCGCACAGCCTTGTTAGAGAAAAAGCTGCCTTTGAAAGCCAAGCAGATGTAATCGTTTTTATTACACAGGATATTGTAATAGAGTCAAAAAATTGGCTATATAATTTAACTAAAGATATAAATGATGAAATTATATGTTCTTATTCAAGACAGATAAGTAAATTTAATAATATAGAAAAATATACTAGAGAGAGTAATTATCCAAATAAATCGTTCATAAAAAGTAAAAATGATATTGAAAAATTGGGATTAAAAACATTTTTTAATTCTGATGCATCGTGTGCAGTTAATAGAAAGAAATTTGTAGAATTGAATGGTTATGATAATAAGAATTTGCCAATAAGTGAAGATATGTACTATGCATACAAAGTTATAATGAATGATTATAAAATTAAATACTGTGCAGATTCTATTGTTTATCATTCTCATAATTTTACTTTAAGGCAAATATATGAACGATATAAGTTAACAGGTAAGTTTTTTAAAGAAAATAGTTATCTCAATAAATATGGTACAACTGGATCAGGATTTAGCCTAGCTAAATATATATTAAAAAGAATTATTGAGGAAAAAAGATTTTGTCTTTTGTTAAGATATCCTTTTGATATGGCAGCTAGGTTAATTGGTATGAAAGTTGGTGAAAAATAATGAAACTTTCGGTTGGAATAGTGCTTTATAATCCTAATATAGATAATTTGAAAAATAATATTAAAGAAATAGAAGAAATAGCTGATTATATATTTTTAATAGATAACAATTCAAAAAATTTTGATTTAATAAAAAAAATACATAAGGGTAATATAATTGTTAAATCAAATTCATCTAATTTAGGAATTGCAAAAGCTTTAAATCAAATATTAGAATTGTCTTATGAAAAAAATGTTGATTATTTATTAACTTTGGATCAAGATTCTATATTATCGAAAAAAACAATTGAAGAAATGCTAAAGTATGTTAATAATAAGGATGTAGCTATTGTTTGTCCTATAATTAATGACTTAAATCGTAATAAACAAGCAATTCAAAAAGAAGAAACATTAGAAGTAAACCGATGTATTACTTCAGGATCGTTAATGAATTTGAAAGTATGTAAAGATATTGGTTTCTTTGATGAAAAAATGTTTATAGATTATGTTGATTTTGATTATTGTAAAAGAATAACATTGAGTAATAAGAAAATTTTGAGAATAAAAAATGCTGTATTAGACCATGAAATTGGAAAAAGAAGTACAAGAAAATTCCTATTTTGGCAAGTATATCCTACTAATCATAATGCCAATAGGATATATTTTTTTTCAAGAAATATTAAGTATTATTTAAGAAAATATAGTAAGAGGTTAAGCTTTAAGGAATATTTGCATGATTATATTCATCTTGCTTGGAAATTAGTTTGTATAATCTTATATGAGAATGATAAAAGAAATAAAATTCAAAAATTCTTTAATGGAATAAAAGATTCGAAAAAGATGGTGCTAGAATGAATAAATGTGAAAATTCTAGCTTACCATATATTATTCTTCAGCAAGATAATAATTTTGTCTATGTTTTGAAAAGAAAAAATTACTCTTCTAGGAAAATTAGACAAGATTTAGAAAAATTAAAAAAAATAAATAATTTGAAGTTAAAAATTATTAGTAATAATATTGGATTTTTAGATCCTAATTGGGAAGAAAAATTATTGGATAATGGCATTAGTGAATATGATAAAGAAATGGTTATTTTGTATGATGCTTATTGTCATAGTAATATTTTTAAATTTAGCACTAAAGAGTTTATATGCAAAAAACGTGGTAGACAATATACAACTAATGAATTAATTTTGGAATTAGAAAATTACATGAAAAAAAATGACTATAAGTATTATTATTGTTCAAACAGGGAAATAGGGATAAATGATTTATTAAAAAATAAGTATAAATACTTGAAAAATAGTCAACACTTAAGATTTTTATATAAATATGTAAAATCAAAATTTCCTGGATTAATGTCAAAATTAGCATTTTATCCAATTAAAAAAATTAATACTATAATAGCTAAATTTAATTTAAATAAAAAATTTAAAAATATAAAATATATTGAAAGAAATAAAAATGAAATAAAGTTTGGCACAGTTTATTTTGAAATAATGAAAAACAATAATAAATTTTTCTTAAAAGGCTATGATTATTTTAAAACATCAAAAAAAGAGTATAATGCTTATAAATTATTAAAAGATTATAATATAGGAGTTGATATAAAATATTCCGATAAAAAAAATTATAATATTTATGAATTTTATAAAGGACAAACTTTGGGCGAATACTTGAAAGAGAATTGTCTTTCATCTGAAAATTTAAAAATTTTTATTGATAAAATGACAGATATATTGAAAATATTAATTGATGAACAAATTATTCATAGAGATATAAGAGAGGACAATATATTGCTTATTTTTACTGGAGAAAGATTAACTAATGTTAAATTAATAGATTTTGGTTATTGCATTATTGATAAAAATGAGTACTTAAGTAGCAAAAATATTTTTTCAAAGAAAGTTTTAAAATCGTTAGGTTGGTTATATAAGCCTGATATGTATAAATGGGATGATGTGGTTAGTTTTATTAATATGGTTGAAAATATATATCCAAATATTTATGAAACAAAATATTTGAATAAGATAGAAAAGATGAAAGGAATGCTAGTGATAGAAAATGAAAAAAATTACAAAGAAAATAGCTTTTTTGATTTTACATTATAACACAATTGATGATACAAAAAAATGTGTTACTTCCATAGAAAAAAACGTAGCAAAAGATGATTATATTATAGTAATAGTTGATAATTGTTCGCCTAATAATTCTGGTGAAAAATTGAAAAAAATTTATAAAGATAAAGTTAATGTTAAATTGATATTTAGTGAAAAAAATCTAGGTTTTGCAAATGGAAATAATTTAGGATTTAGATATATTAAAGAAAATTATAATGTTGATTTTATTGCTATGATAAATAATGATACATATCTTTTACATAATGACTTTTTAAAAGTGGTTGAGAAAGAATACGAAAAAAGTAAATTTGCAGTTTTAGGTCCAAAAATCTTACTTCCAAATAATAAAATTACTCCAATTCAACAAAATTTAATTACATTAAAAGAAATAAAGGCTAGAAAGAAAAGATATATTGCTATGTATATATGTAATTTGTTATATATCCAATTTCTATATGATTTAATTAAAAAATGGTATTTAAAATTAAATCCAACTAAAAAGAGTAATCTATATAGCGAACAAAATGTAAATATAAGACAAGAAAATATTGTTTTGCATGGAGCATTTTTAATTTTCTCAAAGGTATATATAGATAAATTTGATGGTTTAGATTCTAGAACATATATGTATTTAGAAGAAAAAGTATTAGCTGTTAGATTAAAAAAATATAACTTAAAATCAGTTTATAATCCAAGATTAGAAGTATTTCATAATGAAGATTCTGCGACAAATTCAGTTAAAAGAAATAAAAGAGAAAAAAATTTATTCATATATAAGAATGCTTATAATTCAGCAAAAATTCTTATAAAAGAATTGGAAAGTTTGGGAAATTATGATTAAGATTTCAATAATTATCCCTATATATAATGGAGCAAAATATATCGAAAGATGTGTTGAATCTATAAAGAATCAAACATTATCATTTGATGATTTTCAAATTATATTAATAAATGATGGATCCTTGGATAATACTGAATTTGTTTGCAAAAAGTTGAAAGAAAAGTATAAGAATATCAGTTACTACTATAAAGCTAATGGGGGCGTTAGTAGTGCTAGAAATATGGGAATTTCTAAAGCAGAGGGAAAATATATATTATTTTTAGATCATGATGATTATTTAGATAATAACTATATTGAATTATTATATAATTTTGCAGAAAAAAACAATTTAAATATAGTTAGAAGTGGATATAAAATAGTTAATGAGAATGAAGAAATAATTGAAACTAATATTTATTCTAATAATTCAGTAATTATAGATGATAATAATTTTTCTTTATTTATTGAATCACCTTTTTTTTGTTATGGTGGTGGACTTTTTATAAGAAGAAATGCAGTTGGAAATACTCGCTTTGATATTAATTTAAAATTTGCCGAGGATTTAGTATTTATTAGGAAGTGCTATAAAAATCATGGTAAAATGGGATATATTAATACTTGTGGGTATAACTATTATGTTAATGTAAATAGCGCTACTAAAAGTGGTAACTTGAATAGCAGAATAAGAGAGTGTGAAGATAACATAAAAGTATTTTCAACATTTGCGAAATATAATGTAAGTATATCAAAAGTAAAAAGTGCTGTGTTTTCAAGATTAAATATGAAATTAAAGTATTTAATTAAGACAACTAATGTTTCATTTAGAGAATTTAAACATATAGTTGAAAATCTATATGAGATGGAAGAAATTAAAAAATTAAAAGACGTAAAAATTTGTAAAACAAATGAAAAAAAGAAAAATTTATTTTTAATTAAATTGTTAATTGATAATAAGTTGCACTTGTATTATAGTGTAGTGAAGTTGTATATATTATTAAGAAAGTAGTTGATATTTATGATGATTTATCTATTTATATTTTTTATAAGTACAATATTTGCATTTCTATACTCTAAATCACAGAAAAAATTTCCAAAAATACTTTTTGCCATTTTAACAGTAATTATTCCTAGTATTTTAGCTGGATTACGTGCAGAGGGAATTGGCACTGATACTATCTTTTATGTGAAAAGAGTATTTTCTGCGGCTTTAGTCTCAAATAATTTTTCTCTTTTGCATTCACGTACGGCAGTTGAAATTGGATATGCATTTATAAATTATATAGTTTCTAGATATACAACTAATATTAATATATTATATTTTTTATTACAATTAATAATTCAATTTTTTGTTTTTAAAGCTTGTTCTTATGCAGAGAAGGAATATAAATGTCCTTTATGGTTATCATATTTAGCATTTTTGCTACTTTATTATAATAGATCATTAAATATGGTACGTCAAAGTATTTCCATAGCAATAGTTTTATATAGCTATAAATATATAAAGGATAAATCATATGTAAAGGTTTTGTTATTGTTCCTTTTAGCATTATCGTTCCATAATTCAGTTATTATTGGAATACCAATAATTTTGATTATAATGCTTTCAAATTCTAAAATTAGCTCTACTATAAAAATAGTTATTTCCATGTTAACATTTTTAATTATATTTCTATTTATGTGCTACTATAATCAAATAATATCTTTTCTTACTAGCAATGGAATTATAGATTCTAGATATACATTTTATGCCTCTTCTGATAGCACTGGAAATGTAATATTAATTGATTACGTTTTCAAAGCAATGATATTTCTTATAACTGTTTTATTATATAAATTGTTGAAAAAAAATACTAATTGTACCGATTTTATATATTTTATTTGGATTGAATTTCTATTATACCATTTAGCCTTTTTTGTACCTTATACACAAAGATTATCATATTATTTTGGCTATTTTAATATATTTGTTATTTCACAAATATCTAAATGTTTTAAAGGTACATCATCACGTATAATTGTCAACTCGTTAGTTATAGTTTTTATGCTTGCCTTTTGGTATTTGTATTATGTTTATTTGGGCGCAGATGCTACTGTTCCTTATATGAGTATATTAAATTATTAAGTAAATTTGAAAGGAGTAAGAACAAATGAAAATATTTGCATATTATTTGCCACAATTTCATTGTATACCAGAAAATGATGAATGGTGGGGAAAAGGATTTACAGAATGGGTGAATGTAAAAAAAGCAAAGCCACTATTTAAAAAACATATTCAACCTAAAATTCCATTGAATAACAATTATTATTCTTTGGATAATGTTGATACTTTAAAATGGCAAGAAAATTTATTAAAAAAATACAAAGTTGATGGGCTTATTTTTTATCATTACTATTTTACTGGTAAAAAAATATTAGAAAAACCTGCTGAAATGTTATTAAGTAACAAAGATATAGATATTGAATTTTTCTTTTGTTGGGCAAATCATAGTTGGTTTCGTTCTTGGGAAGGCTCTAAAGAACTTTTATTAGAACAAAAATATGGAAAAGAGAAAGAATGGGAAGAACATTTTAATTACTTACTACCATTTTTTAAAGATTCTAGGTATCAAAAAAGAAATAATATGCCATTATTATTAATTTTTAATTCCAAATTTGCAGAAAAAAAAGAAATGTTTAGTTTTTTTGATAAGAAGTGTAAAGAAAATGGATTTAATGGAATTTGTATAATAGAAACATATCAAACTTCTAATTGGAAAAACCTTATAAATAATGATATTGATTATAGTAGATTAATACATTTAAGAGAACCGACCTATATACTAGACCAATATAAACATACTTTATTATCTATACCAAAAAGAACTATAAATAAACTAAAAGCTCTTTCACACACTTTTAATATAAAAAATATTATTATATATAATGGTGATAAACTTTTAAAATTGATGTGCAAGAATTATGAATCTAATAATAATGTTATAAGAGGTTTGTTTTTTGAGTGGGATAATACACCTAGACATTCATATAGAGGTTATATAATAACCCCTGTTAAAAAAGATAATTTTGTTAAATATATGAATTTAATAAAAAACGATGAGTTTGTTTTTATTAATGCATGGAATGAATGGGCAGAGGGTATGATGCTTGAGCCAACGGAACAAAACGGTTATAAATATTTAGAATGGATTAAGGAGTGGAAAGAAAATGAAAATAGGTCTAATGGGATGTGAATTTGTTTCACCAAACAAGGGCTGTGAGGCATTAACTTATTCTATAATTTCTATTCTTAATGATTATTCACCTTTAAAAGAGAATACTACAATATATAATTTTAGCAATACTAGATTAGGTAGCATTAAAGAAAGATTCCCAAATTTTAAGTTTATAAATGTTAAAACTAAAATAAAGGATTTAAGACTAACATATATAAGAGCCCTACATGATTGCGATATTATTTTGGACGCAACTATGGGTGACAGTTTCTCAGATATATATTCAAAAGAGTATTTTAAGAGATTAGCTAAAAATAAATTGTTAGCAGAATTTTTATGTAAAAATTATATTCTATTGCCTCAAACGTATGGTCCTTTTGAAGATGACTCAAGAAAAATTGCTATCAAAATTTTGAAAAAGGCAAAGAAAATTTATTGTAGAGATAAAATGTCACTAGATATAGTTGAAAAGGACTTTAAAATAAATAATACAGAATTAGTTACAGATATGGCATTTTTTCTTCCTTATGACAGCTCAAAATACAATATAGAATCTAAAAAAATAAAAGTAGGAATTAATGTATCAGGTTTATTATATAAAGGTGGCTTTAATTCTTTGAATCAGTTTGATTTAACCATAGATTATAAAAATTATATAGAAAAAGTTATAAAATATTTTTCTAATAATCCTGATTATCAAGTCTATTTAATTCCTCATGTAATAGACTTATCAGAAAATGCCCATGATGATGATTATGCTATATGTGAAAAGTTAGCAAAGAAAATTGAAAATTGTATTTTAGCTCCAGTTTTTACAAACCCTATTGATGCTAAAAGTTATATTTCTAATATGGATATATTTATTGGATCTAGAATGCATTCAACTATTGCAGCATTTTCTGCTGGAGTTTTGACTATACCAGTTTCTTATAGTAGAAAATTTGAAGGTCTTTTCAATAGTTTAGAGTATGAATATGTTATCAATGGAAAAACTGAAGATAGTGAGTCGGCTTTTAATAAAACATTACAATATATTGAAAATAGGAAAGAACTTTTAGAAACACAAAAGAAATCTCAAAAATTGATAGAGGATAAAAAGAAAAGTTTTATAATAAGTTTAGAAAAAGTTATAGAAAATAGGTGATATGATTTATGAATATAAATAATATTAAAAATGTTCAAATGATAGTAGAATTATTAAAAATACATAAAATAGATACTATTGTTATCAATCCAGGTGGTACAAACGTACAGTTAGTAAAATTACTTCAAAATGATGAGTATTTTAAATGTTATTCAATTGTTGATGAAAGAAGTGCTGTTTATTTTGCAATAGGAATTTATTTACAAACTGGTAGACCTGTTGCAATGGTATGTACCAGTGCTCAAGCCACACGAAATTATATACCAGGTTTAACTGAAGCATATTATAAAGGAGTGCCACTTTTAGCAATAACTATGGAAAAGCACCCTAGATTTAAATATCAAGGATATATGCAAGCTCCAGATCAAACATCACTTCCTAATGATAGTGTAAAAAAATCATTTGAATTGCCATTTATAAGTGATATCAATGATATTTATCATAGTAGAAGAGTAATAAATGACGCGATTTTAGAGTTATCTAATGATGGATTAGGGCCAGTACAATTATGTGTTCCATGGTTAGATTTTAAGATAGACAATGTTGAGCCTAAAAATAAATCTATAATTAGAATTTCAATAGAAGATATGCAAAAAATAGATTTGTCTAGCAAAAAAATACTAATTGTTATTGGTGAACATCTTCCTTTTAATGAGAAAGAGAAAAATGCAATAAATTATTTTTGTAATAATACTAATTCAGTTGTTTATGTTAATCATCTTTCTAATTTTTCTAATAATTATTCAGTTAATGGTAATTTATTATTATCTATTATTACAGATGATGAATTTGATAGACTTAAGCCTGATATTTTTATTACTATCGGTGGACAAACTGGTGATTATCCATTATATAATAAATTATCAAAAACTTCTCTTGCAGAAGTAGAACACTGGATAGTTTCTGTTGATGGAAAAGTTGTAGATACATATGATAAGTTAACAAAAGTTTTTAAAGGTAGAGTTGAGAATTTCTTTTTACGTGTTGAAGAAAATAATGTTAATCATGATTATTTTGAATTATGGTCAAAAGAAACCTCTTCATTGAAAAATGATATTAGTGTTCCATTTTCTAACGTAAGTATAGCACAATATTTACATGACAAAATTCCTATGAACTCTATAATACAATTTTCTATATTAAATAGTCTAAGAATTTGGAATTTGTTTTATTTAAATCCTACGATTCAATGTTTTTCAAATGTTGGTGCTTTTGGGATAGATGGTGGTATGTCAACTTTGATTGGACAAAGTGTTATATCAAATGAATTATCATTTATGGTAATTGGTGATTTAGCTTTTTTCTATGATTTAAATTCACTAGGAATAAGACATATCAAAAATAATCTACGTATTTTACTAATCAATAATAATGGTGGAATCGAATTTAAACTTCATGGCGAAGATAAAAAAGAAATAGATGATTATATTGCAGCTGCAAATCATTTTAAAAATGCTAAAGGATGGGCAGAAACCTGTGGCTTTATATATTTAAGTGCGAATAATATGAATGAATTTATGAATGCTAGCAAAACATTTTTAAATAAATCCGATAAGCCAATTATTTTAGAAACTTTTGTTAGTGATATTGATGAAAGTAAAGCATATCAATTATTAATTAATAAAAATTTAAAAAATAATGGATATTTAAAAAAGGAATTAAAAAATTCAATAAAGAAAATAATAGGAGAGAAAACAATTAATAAACTAAAAAATAGGTAAAGTAAAAGAGGTTAAATGTATGGCTAAGATTAAAAGGTTATTAAAGAAAATGGTAAGGGTAAAAAAAGAAAAAATTTTAATACCTACATTAGAAGGTAATTACTTAACTGGCAGATGTGCATTTATTACAGGTGGTTCTTCTGGTATTGGATATTCTATTGCTGAATCATTTGTAAAAAATGGTGCAACAGTTATTATAACAGGGAGAAATAATGAAAAACTAGAACAAGCCAAGAAAAAATTAATAGCAACTTGCAGATGTGAAGATAGTAAAGTAATTATAGCTAAATTAGATATTTTTAAAGTAAGTAGCTTGGAAAAAGATTTTTTGTCAATAAGCGAAAGTATAGACAAAAAAATAGATATATTTGTTAACAATGCCGGAGTAAATGGTGGGACATCATTTCCAAATACTACTGAAGAAGAATATGATAAAATATTAGATACAAATTTAAAAGGTATGTATTTTATGTCACAAGTTATAACAAAGTATATGCTTGAAAATAAAATTGAGGGTAATATCTTAAATATAACTTCTTCTTCAGCTTTAAGACCTGCTATTTCTCCATACATTATTTCTAAATGGGGTGAACGTGCACTTACCTTAGGTATGGCTAAAAAATTATTGCCATACGGAATAATTGTCAACGGACTGGCTCCAGGATCAACTTCAACACCTATGTTAAAGCAAGATGACTTTAATGATTTGCATAATGAAAATACAATTACAAAAAGATTTGTAGCACCCGAAGAAGTTGCCAATGTTGCAGTTATGCTTGTAAGTAATATGGGAAAAATGATTGTTGGTGACACGGTATATATAACTGGTGGAGCAGGTATAATTACTTATGATGATATGAAATATTAGTCGAGGTGTTTTTTGTGAAAAAAAAGTATAAGTCATTAATTAAAAACATAGGAATATTTACATTAGGAAGTTTTGGATCAAAGATTATATCATTTTTATTACTTCCATTGTATACATCGATATTAAGTACATCAGATTATGGAACTGTTGACTTACTACAATCAACAGCTCAATTATTAATGCCTATATTATTATTAAGTATACAAGATGCGACACTTCGTTTTGGTATGGATAATCAATATGAGAAAAAAGATGTATTATCTACAACAATTAATATTATATTAAAAAGTACACTCATTTTCATTATTGGTATAATTTTTGTTAGTGTATCAGGCATTATCAAATTTAGTTTAATATATTGGTTATTTTTATTTTTTTCCTTTTTCTTTAATGCTTTTAATAATTGTTTCAATGTATATTTTAAAGCTAAAAATGAGGCTAAAGTTATAGTTGTAAGTGGGATAATATCAACATTAATAACATGTTTAACTAATATATTATGTTTAGTCGTTTTTAATATGGGTATAAATGGATATATGATTGGAATTATAGCAGGTCTATTATTTCAGTTTAATTATCAATTTTTTATTGGAAAAATATATAAAGATTTTCATATTAGAAAATATAATAATTTATCTAAACCTATGATTAAGTATAGTTTTCCATTAATAGCAAATTCTCTCTCTTGGTGGGTAAATAATGCAAGTGATAGATATATCTTGTTATGGATTTCTGGTATGGCTGTCAATGGTGTTTATGCAATTTCTTGTAAAATACCGATAATATTAACTACTTTTCAAAGTATTTTTTACAATGCTTGGTCTATTTCTGCGATTGCTGAATTTGATAGTAAAGATAAAGATGGTTTTATTGGAAATAATTACACAATATATAGTTTACTTTCCGTTGCTGTGTGTTCTATAATAATGTTGTTTAATGTTCCAATTGCTATGTTCTTGTATTCTAAAGATTTTTTTAGTGCATATAAATGTGTTCCTTTTTTATTAGTTGGCACCATTTTTAATGGGATATCGCAATTTGAAGGTTCTTTGTTTGCCGCTACTAAAAAGACAAAAGAAGTTACTAAAACTACGATAATTGGTGCTGTTGTAAATACTATTTGTAATTTTATATTTATATATTTATTTGGGGCTATTGGAGCTGCTTTGGCAACTATGATTGGTTATTGTATTATGTGGATTTTAAGAACGACAAGTTTACAAGAGTTTATAAAAATGAAAGTCAAGTGGAAAAATCATATTTTGGCTATTGCCTTACTAATTCTACAATCAATTCTAGCTACATTAAATATTTGCTATTTGATTCAAGTAACTATATTTGTTTTTATTATAATATTACATTGGGATTATCTAAAAAAGATATTTTTAAGAAAAAAAATTACAAGTTAGCACTATTAGATTTACAGTAACTTGTAATTTTAATTTGTATTAGAAATTTTAATTGAATCTTTTCTTTCCTTTTGCCATTGAATTTTTTCTTTTATTATTTTAGTTGGATTACCAGCTAAAATACAATTAACGACATCAAATTTTTTTGATATAATTGATCCAGCACCAAGTACGCACCCATCTCCTATATAAGCTCCTTTTAATATCTTGCATCCTAGACAAATCCATACTTTTTTGCCTATATATATATCTTTATCAGGATTAATTCTTTTCCCATTTTCATTATATATTCCATGATAATCCGATGTGTGAATTTCTATGTTATTAGAAAGTAGAGAATTATCACCAATACTGATTGTTTTTCCACCTATGGCATTAATGATAGTTGGTTGTAATTTTGACGCATTAATAGTAACATTATTTCCAATTAAAATTCTATTATTATTTCCAATAATAAGGATATGTAATCCTGTAATATTACAATTTTCGCCAAATATTATTTTGTTATTACTTCCTTGTATTTTTATATTTGTATTTTTAATCTTAATGCATTTTTTATTTATATCAATTATATTATTGTTTCCCGTTTTAACAATCTTATTTCCTTTAAATATATATATATATATATAATTAATACATTTTTTTAGAAAATTATTCATAATTCACGACCTAACTTTTTTTGAAAATTTCAAAGTTGAAGTTTCAATTACTATATATTCTGATGGATGACATTATTTTACACTACTCTTTAGCTATTGTCAACGAAAATTAGCAGTTGTGTTTTTGTATTTATTATGTTATTATATAAGCCATACGTGCGACAATATTAAACATGCTCATTATGAAAATTATGAAAACAAGAAAAGAGGTTAGTTTATGGCAGAAAAATCTAAAACTAAAAGTGATATTAAAGGAATTATACTAGCAGGAGGAACTGGATCAAGATTATATCCTATAACAGAAGGTGTAAGTAAGCAATTGTTGCCAGTATATGATAAGCCAATGATTTTTTATCCGTTATCGGTTCTAATGCAAGCAGAAATTCGTGATATTCTTATTATTACAACGCCACAGGATCAACCTTATTTTAAAAGATTATTAAAAGATGGAAGTCAATTTGGTATTAATTTATCGTATATCGTTCAGCCAAGTCCTGATGGATTGGCACAGGCATTTATTTTAGGGGAAGAATTTATAGATAATAGTCCTTGTGCAATGATTTTAGGTGATAATATTTTTTATGGTAGTGGATTAGAAAAAGAATTGTCTAAAGCTAGAAATAATGCTGTTAATGGCTATGCGACCATTTTTGGATATCAAGTTAAAGATCCTGAAAGATTTGGAATTATGGAAGTAGATGAATATAACAATGTTTTAAGCATTGAAGAAAAACCTATTAATCCAAAAAGTGATTATGCAGTTACTGGATTATATTTTTATCCAAAAGGTGTTTCTAAAATTGCTAAAAGCATAGAGCCATCTTTGAGAGGGGAATTAGAAATCACTTGCTTAAATGAAATTTATTTAAAGAATGAATTATTAAAATCGACAATTTTAGATAGTGGTTATACTTGGTTTGATACAGGAACTTTTGAAAGTTTACTTGATGCCTCAAATATGGTAAAGACAATTCAAAATAATAAAGATATAGTTATATGCTGTCCTGAATATATTGGGTACATAAATGAATGGCTATCTAATGAGGAACTTTCTAAAAGGGCAGAAACTTTTAACAATAATCAATATGGAAAATATTTAGTAAAGGTTAAAGAAAAGAGGAAAGTTTATGAACAAAATAGAAACTAATTTAAATGATTGTTACATACTAGAGCCAAAAAGGTTTGGTGACGATAGAGGATATTTTTCATCTATTACAAAAGAAGAATTAGAAGAACTAGGTTTTAAAGGATTCTATCAAAAAAGTGAATCAAAAAGTGTTAAGGGAACAGTAAGAGGTCTTCATTTTCAAAAAGATCCATACTGTCAAGCCAAAGTAGTTTATTGTACTAACGGAGCAGTACTTGATGTCGTTGTTGATATGAGAAAAGATTCTTCTACATACGGAAAATATACATCAGTAAAGCTAACTCAAGAAAATGGAAAAATGCTTTATGTTCCAAGAGGCTTTGCTCATGGCTTTGTTGCTTTAACAGATGATGCTGTTTTTAATTATTTTGTTGATAATAAATATGCACCAAGAATGGAGGGTGGCATTGCTTGGGATGATAAAGAAGTTAATATTCCATGGCAAGAAACTTTTAAAGAATATAATATTGAAAGTCCTTTATTATCAGCAAAAGATAGTAATCGTTCATCTTTAAAAGAAAGTGGCGTATCATTTTATAGAAAGCCTAGAAAGTTTCTAGTAACAGGAGTTACAGGACAACTTGGTCATGATATAGTTAGAGAATTGAATGAACGTGGTGAAAATGATATATTAGCTTTATCTAGTAAAGAGATGGATATTACTAATAGAGAACAAGTTATGAATATTATTACTACTTATAAACCTGATGTAATTTTTCATTGTGCTGCTTATACAGCAGTAGATAAGGCCGAAGTTGATCCAAGTTATTGTGAAAATATTAATGTTAATGGAACTAAAAACATTGTTGATGCCTCATTAAAAATTGGTGCAAAAGTCATCTATACTTCCACAGATTATGTTTTTGATGGTGAAAAAGATACGAATGATTCTTATATAGAAGAAGATATTCCTCATCCTTTAAGTGTTTATGGTAAAACTAAATATTTAGGGGAAGAAGAGGTAAGAAGAAATCCTAAACATTTTGTAGCAAGAATTTCTTGGGTATTTGGAATAAATGGCAATAACTTTGTAAAGACAATGCTTAAACTAGCTAATAGTCATGATGAATTAAATGTTGTATCCGACCAAATAGGTAGTCCAACTTATACTATTGATTTAGCTAAAGTTTTAGTAGAAATGGCTTTTTCAGAAAAATATGGAACATATAATGTAACAAATGAGGGTTATTGCTCTTGGGCAGAATTTGCAAAATATATTATGCAAAGGAATAATAAAGATTGTCATATCAATCCTGTAACAACAGAAGAATATTATACTGGTAAGGATATGAGTAATATTGCTTATCGACCTAAAAATTCTAAATTAAATAAAACTAAATTAGAAACATTTGGATTTGAAAAACTTCCTACTTGGCAAAATGCTGTTGATAGATTTTCTAAAGAATTAGAAAGTAACAAAGTTTATAAGTATACAAAATTTTAAATATTAATTGGAAACGTTTTCAAAAATACTATTTTGATGATATTAAATTTTGCTTAAAAAATATTGGTGATTTTAAAATGAACAATGATTTTTATAATGAAATAGAAAAGAGTACTGTGAATGTAAATGATGCTATAAGAAGATTTTTAAATGATTTTAAATTATATTATGAACTTTATAAAGAAACTAAAGATTTTAAACTTTATGATAATTTATTATTTAATCTTTTAAAAGTCCTTTCTACTTTAATAATGAGAAAGGATTATAATGAAATATCTATTATTTTTGATGAGTTGAAATATTCCTTATGTAATCCTACTATAATTCATGATGAGCTAAAAGATGAACAAATTTATAATTTTCAATTTATAATCGGTATTATACTATGCTTAATTCAATTTACTAATAAAGAAACTCTAGAAAATGACAAAGTTGAAGAAATAATATTATGGACAAGGAAATATTTTGTTTCATTTTCTCTTGATATAGTTTGTATCACTTCTAATTTCAATAAATATTATAATATGTCATCTTCAATTCAAAAGTTTTACGAGGAAAATTTTGATAAATTATATGAAAAAATAGTATTGAGAGAAATAATCTTAATTTATAGTCTAATATCTATACCACTTGATGATAATATATTACTTATTAATACGGTAGATATATTTAGTATAAACAATGTATTAAATACGTTTGATAGCATTAAACAGACAAAACTAGAAAAAATATTAAACATTGATGAAGATAAAATTAATAGGCTAAAAATAGCTTTGGCTCCACTAAATATGAAAGAATAGAATTAATTAAATGTAATTTTTGGAGTGAGGTAAAATATGAGTTATATTGATTATTTTTCAAAGAATTTGTACGTTTTATTTACTGTAATTATTTTTTCTTTATTTGTTGGTGACTATGTTAAAAGTGATAAGAATAAAATAATTGTTATTTATATTTTCATATCTTTATTGGCAGTATTTAAAATATTATCTATATTGTCTATGCTTTTGATTTTTTTAATTTTGTTTTTCCTTTATTTTGAAATTTTAATTGATGATTATTATAAAAACATTATTATAAGAAAAATACGTTATAAGATTATTGATTTTCTTTATTTACTAATTTTTCAATATCATTTTATTTTATTCTTTTTAGGATTATTTTTTGTAAGTAGTAGAGCTGACTTCATATTCGAGATATTTAAATTCGATACATTATACATTCGTGACACTCTTTTTATGCTATGGGTATTTTTTATAGTTTGCAAAATTAGTGGTAATATTTTTGAATTATGTTCTTTTACTAAAATGTATGAAAGAATGCAAGAAATAAATTTCGGAAATTTTAAGAAACTTGATGATGAAAAGACTGATATACTTTTATTTTTAGAAGATCGTAGTTATTATCTTAGAAAAAATAGTTATACAGTATTATCTTTTGATTATTACAAATACCAAATGACTAATTTAAAAAATATTTTACGAAGATTGCCTAAAAAAATAAAATCACTTTTTAGAGGATTTTCAACAATAGAAGTACAACTTTTTAGGTCAATAGGAATAAACACTGGCTATGAAAAAACTTTTATACGTAAAACAACTGAGTTTATATATACACCAATTTTTTTCAAAGGACTAAAAGAGTTATATAAGCAAAATTATTCAACTGTGTCCGATGAAAAATATAAAGATTATTTGATAAAGTGTTATTTAAATTGGGCATTAGTGAGATTTAATGAAAAGAAATATAAAAATATATATTCACTATTTGAAAATTATAAAGGAACAATTTCTAACTCTGATTTTTTATTTTATTGTTTATGCTTATCAAAAAATTCAGAGCGCATAACATTAGATAAAGAAGAATTTTATAAAAATTTTGGTTATTTAGTGGATAAGTTTAATATATCAGATAATCAATTAACTAAAACTTTAGGAAAAATGGAAATGATAGCCAATAAAAATTAATTTAAGATAATGAAGTTGATATTAAAGGACATTAAATCTTTAAAATGCATGATAATTAAAGGTAAGAAAGACTGCTCCATAATATTTGAATCAGTCTTTTTTTGTTGAAAAATGTAAAATAATACTATTGTAATGAAAAAAGCAACTAGAGGTTTATAGATTTAATTAGCATTAACAGATATAATTTAAATTGAAAAGGAGGTGGAAGTATGTTCAGACTTGGTAATAATATACAAAATTTACGAAAATCTAAAAAAATTTCACAAGAGCGACTAGCAGAAATGATTGGAGTATCAAGACAAAGTATTTCTAAATGGGAACGAAATGATGATTATCCATCTTGGGAAAAGCTTCCTGATTTATGTAAAGCTTTTGGTTGTAATATTGAGGATTTAATTTCAGATGAAGAGCTCGGAAAAATTACGGATTTAGAAAAATTAAAAGAAATATCGTTCAAAATTGATGGAACAGATACTACTTATATTATTTCAGTATTGCAGCATATTGGTGTTGATAAGCGAGTGATAGATGTAATTCCTAAAAACAGCTTTGAGCATTTTATAGATAGATTAGAGAATTATTATGTTAGTAAGCATGATGGAATGGATCGTATAAAAGAAGAATTAAGTAAATGGAATTCAAAAGCACGAAAAGCTATTGTTATAAGTTTAATCAAAAGATTTGTAAAGGATGGAGTGCCAATTAGCTTATCTAGATTAATAGAGTTCATAGAGGTAACATAAATTGAATTAACATATATTTGCAGTTATTTAAATAAATAGCTGCTTTTTTAGTGTGTGATAAAGTATGTGATAAAATCTACTTATATCGATTTTTTTTGCATTTTTTGACAAAAAGTGGTATAATAAGCCGCAATTAAAGAAGCAATGCTATTATTTTATTTTTTAGTTAGATAATTTAAGCAGTAACCTTCTAACAGTTTAGCATTGTTGGGTTTGGGGTTCGGCTTATGTATCTAATTTTTATTTTATACCTAAAGATATTTAGGTATGCATTGTTTAAATTTAATATAATTAAGAGTTCTAAAAGCAGTATTACTCATTTAAAGATTAATACTGTTTTTTTTGTATTGATTATTTTTAATATTCATTGTAGGTCACCACCTATCTTCCTATCTAAAAAAAGATAGGAGGAAAGATGATTAATAAAAGACCAAAAAGAAGAAAATCAAAAGATAATCCATATACTTTGAAATATATTGAAACACAAAATATTTATATAGTAAGTTTTAAGGACTATAAGGGAATTATTCAAGATGTAGAAGTTAGCAAAGAAATATTTGTATCATTTGATAGATTTGAGCTTGATGATATTAAAGAATTAAACGAATACGACAGACATATAGAACATTCTGAAATATTTGAAGAAACTTTAAATAATAGAATTAAAGATAAAATTCCAAGCATTGAAGATGAAATAATACGTAAAGCAACTTTTGAAGAATTAAAACTTGCTATTGAACAACTACCTGAAATACAAAAAAGAAGAATAAAAAAATATTATTTCGAAGATAAAACACAGCAACAAATAGCAACTGAAGAAAATGTAGATATTAGAGCAGTACAATATACTCTGAATATTGCATTAAAAAAATTAAAAGAAATTTTAAAATAGACTTCGTAAAAGTGGCTATTAATGAGGAAACAAGTGAGAGGGAGTAAATCCTTTCTCACTTGTTCCTTTTTTTTGGAACAAGAATCGTTCTTTGACAATTTTATATACATTCATCAAATACGTTCCTATTAGGTATAGCACGTTAACAAGTACGCTTGTCGGCAAATACTTGGTTATAAAATTAGGTAGCACCTAATTTGCGAAGACATCTAATAGTATTAAAGATACTCCTATCTAGCCACAGACACAATCAATGGAGGTAGCTACGACTAATATCGTAGAGGTGGAATTCCTGTGAGATTGAATAGCACTCAATCGTTTGATGACTTCCCAATACTATGGGCATTCTAGGAGAAATAATAGTATATAAAATTAAGAAAGGATGAGTATTATGTTTATAGCGTTTATAGCAGGAGTTGTTATAGGTTCAATTATAACTTTATTTTTACATTGTTGTCTTATTTTATTAAAGGATGGTGATAAAAAATAATGTTTAGATTAAAAGAAAAATCCTATTTAGTAACTATAATAATCGGTGATTTTAGTGAAAATATAATAGTCAATGCGAGAACAAAAAGTGAGGCTATTAAAAAAGCAAGAAAAGTAATTACTAATAGTAATTTATGGGACACTACTCCAGGATTAGATCTTATTGTTAGAAGATATAAGAAAAGAGATGAATAAATGATTTCAAATGTTTATTTGAATGATAATTATAAATATATAATTCGCAAAGATTTTATACAATATTTATTAAAACTAGACGCTCTTAATTATTTAAGAAAAGAGGAATTAATTACAGAAGAATTATATAACGATGCAAAACTACAAATAAAAAATTTGCACATTAGTAAAAGATAAAAAAATAAGATATGCTTACTTCGAAAAAAAGAAGGAGGCATATTTTTTATGGATATATTTGTTCAAAGAAAAACAATTCAAGAAGACGTAAATATTAATTCATTAACAAATTTAAAACAAAGAAAACGTAGAGTTGCTGCTTATGTAAGGGTAAGTACACTACATGAAGATCAAGAACATAGCTATGATTCTCAATGTTCATATTTTTACAATTTAATTAATTCAAATGGAAACTGGGAATTTGTAGATATATATTCTGATGAGGGTATTAGTGGAACAAGTACAAGTAAAAGAAGAAATTTTATGAGAATGATGGAAGATGCAATTAATGATAAAATGGACCTCATTTTAGTAAAATCAATTTCTAGATTTTGTAGAAATACTGTTGACCTGCTCAAATGGTTAAGATTATTAAAAGAAAATGATGTTGGAGTATTCTTCATTGAAGAAAATATTTACACACTTGGTGCTACTGGTAATTTTATAATTACTGTTTTAGCATCAGTGGCTCAACAAGAAAGTGAAAATTTATCTAGTCATGTTCGACTTGCATATAAAATGAAACGACAAAGAGGCGAAATAGTTGGGACAACAGTTTGTTTTGGATATAGATATGTTGCTAAAAATAAAAAAATAGTAGTCAACAAAAAAGAAAGTATAGTTGTTAAAGAAATATTTAGACTCTTTTTGGAGGGCAAAAATTATAATCAAATAACAAATATTATTAAAGATAAATTTAACATTAAAATAACTAACATAAAAAATTTATTAATGAATGAAAAGTACACTGGTGATTTATTACAGGGGAAATACATAACTATTAATATATTTTCTCGTAAACTTGTTAGAAATACGGGACAAGAAGATATGTATCTTATTAAAAATCATCATGAGCCTATTATTGATAGAGAAACTTTCAATAAGGCTCAAGAAGAAATAAAACGAAGATATGCTGCTAATACATGTTTGAGTATTAAAAACAAAATACCAGAAATGTCAAATCAGTCTTCATTTAGGCGCAAGTGTATATGTGGTTACTGTGGCAGTTTCTTCGATCATTATTTTTCTAACAATAATAAAGAAAAGTCAAAAATTATATGTAATCATAGTTTCGAAACCGAATCAAGATGTGATAAATCAAAGCAAATAAGTGAAGATTTGTTAAAAGAAATTTCTTATATTGTCATGAAAAAATTAAAATTAAGACTAAATAAAAATGATGAAGAAGATGTTTTACAAAATCTTAATCATACAAAAAAAATATTATCACAATATCAATTAACAGAAGAATTTAATATGAATGTATTTTCAGAGCTAGTTGAATACATAATTATTGGAAATGAAAATTCAAATGATAAGTACGGTCCTTTTAACATTAGATATATTCTATGCACGAAAAAGAAACTTATTATTGATCCTGGCTCGAATAGAAAAAATGTGGTCAACAGTAAGTATAATAAAATTTTAGAGTTTACTTATAAAAGCCCATTTCATTATTATGAAAAAATTAATAATAAGAAAAATTTAGTAATTATTGATTGTCTACCAGTAAGTGTAGAATACAATCCTTTGGAGGTAGTGTAAATATGAGTAATATATATGGAATAGAAAAGAAAGCAGCGATATTTTTTAGAGCTAATAAGTATAATGATGAAAATTACTTATCAACTAAAACTAATCTAAAAAAATTTGTAAAGCAAAAAAAGAACTGGGAATTAATCGGAATATATAGTAGTTGTAATGAAGAAAATTATGAAAAAAATAGAAAAAATTTTTCTAAATTAATTGATGACATTTTTAATAAAAATATTGACCTTTTTGTTATAGATAGTGTTTCATCATTAAATATAGAAGAACTAGATTTAAATAGTCTTTTGATTTTCTTACGTGATAATAATGTAGATATATATTTTGTAAAAGAAAAATATTCAACACGTAAAAAAACTGTTTCTAATCAATTAAATGTTATAAAAGATTTTTCAAAAAATTATTCTAAAAATATTGTAAATGCTTTAAGTGAAAAATCTTTAAATGGATATTTGCCATATGGAACTTCGTTTTTTGGCTATATTTATGATGTCGAAAAGAAAAATTATATTATTAATGAGGAACAGGCAAAAGTAGTTAGATTAATTTTTAAACTATATCTAGATGGCATGGCTACTAGAAAAATAGCTACTAAATTAGAGAAAGATGGCTATTTAAATTATAATAATCAAGCTAAATGGGGTCATAATTCGATAATAAGAATTTTAACAAATGAAAAATATGTTGGTGATATACTATTTGGAAAATTAAAAATAGCAAATAATTTCATAGCCCAAAAAAATGCTACTGAAGAAAAAGGTGATATTTATTTACTTAAAAATCATCATGAGCCTATTATTGATAGAGATACTTTTGATAAAGTGCAAGAAAAACATTTAAAAAAATATACAAATATAATACAAACAAAGCAATTACAAAAAGAAACAATTTTTACTAGAAAAGTATTTTGTGGCTTTTGTGGTAATTCTTTTAGTAGATTTCATCAAGATAATAAAAGTTACAAATTATTTTGTCAAACTACTAAAAATGGGTATTGTGGAAGTAAAATGATAAGAGATGACATTCTTGAGGTAGCATTCGTAAATACTTTTAACTTAATGTTAAACGAGTATGATAACATTCAAAAAAAGTTAATAGATAATAATCTATTATACGTAAATAGAATATTAAAAAATTCTGAATCCATAGAAAGTTTTGATGGACAGTTATTTGATAAAATCATTAAATATGTAATTGTTGGTAATAAAGATAAAAATGTATTTGATCCATATTCTTTTAAGTTTATATTGAGAAATAATAGTGATTTCTTTTTATGCAATGGTAATTCCAAATTAAATATTTTTGAACATGAATATTATGAAATTTTGAATTTTATTAGTGAGCAATATTTTTTAGTATTTGAAAGAGTAAATGATGTTAATCTTACAAAAATAGTTGATAAAGTAAGAATTTCTATATGTTTTGAAAGAGATGATAAGTAAATATGAAAATAGAAATAGCTAAAGTTAATATAGAAGATTTCAAATATGAAAAAATAAATGTTGCTGCTTATATTAGAGTAAGTAAAAAAAATAAAAGACAGACAAAAAGTCTAGATTTACAAAAGAAATTTTTTAAAAACTTCATTTCACGAAATAAAAATTGGAATTTTGCAGGAATATATATTGATACTGATAAGTCCGATATGACTATTAAAAATAACACTAACTTTGAGAATATGATTAATGATTCCCTAAATAAAAATATAAAATTAATTTTAACAAAATCATTTTCATTATTTGGTAGAAATACAGTAGAAACTTTAAAATATATAAGACTATTAACAAAGAAAAACATAGGTATATATTTTATGGAAGAAAATATTTTTACATTGGATATGTCGGAGGAAAGACTATTAGAAATAATTTCAGCCATATATCTAGGTAAAAACAAAAGGATTTCTAATGATATTACTTTTGATGAAGTACAGATTTTAATGAGAGAAAAGGCTACAAATAATTTAGTTACTTCCAAAATTAAGAAAGGCTTAATAGGTATAGATAATGGAAATTGAAATAATTAGGAAAAAAAATGGTAAGATAGATGAAAATACTGGGAAAGTACAAAAATTAAATGTAGCAGCATACGCAAGAGTATCAACAGATATGGAAGATCAAAAATCAAGTTTTGCCTCTCAACAAAGCTATTATATGGAAAAGATTTACAAGAATCCCGATTGGAATTTTGTTGAAGTATATGCTGATGAGGGTATTAGTGGAACAATGACTTTAAAAAGAGATAATTTTTTAAGAATGATTAATGACGCACTTAACGGAAAAATAAATCTAATTTTAACAAAATCAATTTCACGATTTGCAAGAAATACACTAGATACTTTAACTTACGTTAGAAAATTAAGAGAAAAAAAAGTGGCAGTAATTTTTGAAGAAGAGGGAATTAATACGATGGATATGGCAGGTGAATTACTTTTAACAGTATTATCATCTGTTGCTCAACAAGAAAGTGAAAACACTTCATCAAGAGTTAGAATGGGATTTAAAATGAAAATGGAACGTGGCGAATTAGTTGGTTTCAATAATTGCTATGGATACGTATATGATAGTAAGAAAAAGAAAATGAAAATAGTAAAAAATGAGGCAGAAGTAGTAAGACTAATTTTTAAGTCTTACATTGATGGATTTGGTACTACTTCAATAGCAAGAAATTTAACTGAAATGAAAGTACCGTCACCAACGGGAAAAGATAAATGGGGTGGTACAACTATTTCTAATATTTTAAGAAACGAAAAATATGTTGGCGACATTGTTCAAGGCAAGACTATTACAGAAAATCCACTGACTCATAAAAGAATACAAAATAAGGGACAAGAAGATTTATTTATATATAAGGATCATCATGAGCCTATTGTTGATAGAGAAACTTTTGATAAAGTCCAAGAAATTTTAAGTATACGAAATGTATCAAAAGAAACTGGAAGAAAAATGCAACATAAATTTACATTTAGTGGTAGATTTAGATGTGGCTTTTGTGGAAAGGCTTATGTTAAAAAATCATTATACAAAAAAAATCTTGCTTGGGATTGTTTAAGTGTTACAGGCTCGGCAAGAGAACTTTGTCCAAATAGTAAAATTATGCACGAAAAAACTATTAAGTCCTGTTTTATGCAATTATATTTTTTACTAACGTCAAATGATGGATTAATGCTAGAAGAATTTTTAGAAAATTTAAAAAGTGCAACTAAAGATAGAACAGCAATTACTATGAAAGAAAATACCGAAAAAGATATAGCTACTTTAAGAAATAAGAAAAATAAGATTTTAGACTTATTAATTGCAGGAGATATTGATGATGATAGTTATAGTAAGAAAAATGAAGAAATTGACCAAAAACTTCACGCATTAGAAATAAAAAAAGAACAATTAAATAGTATAATCAAAAAAGAGGCAAAAGTGGAATTAGGAATCAAGAAAATAAAGACGGAACTTATGGTCAGAGATAGCTCAAATATGGAAAAAGAATTTGATGAAGATATTTTTGAGGCATTAGTAGATTATGGAATAATTGGAGCAATTAATGAAAAAGGTGAAAAGGACCCTTATGTAATTCGATTTATTTGTAAACCTGGGCTTAATAGCAGTCCAAGAAGTGATATTACTGACCAAAGGATTGTTGAAAATAATAGTTTAGATACTACAAAAGATTCCATTTATACAACAATAATTGACTTTGAAAGTAATCAACATTTCTTTGCCTTTAAAAAAGTTAATAATAGAATGAGAAAAACTTTGATAGAAAAAGTAAGAGTTAGATTAGAAATAGAAAAATAATAAACTATTGTAAAAATAAAGCAAGATTGATTTCTTGTTTTTTTTGTTAATTTTAAGATAAATTTTCTCAAAAAAATTCTTAAAATTAATAAAAAAATTTTTGACAAAAATACGTATCTACTCAAACTACTTTGGTACTTTGGAGTAGTCTTAAAAAAACATATCAATTAACACCAAACTTTAAAAATTATTCGTTTCAATGAACACCAACCAACAAATGTATTAGGTGGAAAGATGAGTTTCATAGGACCTAGACCACTTGTTCGAGGTGAACTTGAGTCTCATAACGGTAATCCTGATATTTATTGGCAGGTGCTACCAGGTA
>CANQIS010000005.1 GCA_947624115.1 uncultured Bacilli bacterium | reverse complement strand
ATAACAAAATATACAGGCCTAACTATTAATGAAATCGAAAATATTAAAAATAAGATTTAAAATGACTAATTTTAAGTCTTATTTTTTTGTTATGTATATATAAATAATTAAATTAATAATTAAATTAAAAAAAAATTTATCATAAAAAAAAGGATTTTATCATTATTTTTTATATATTTATTATAGAAGGAGGTGATAGAATCGAAAAAGTAAAAAATGAAAAATTAATGTTAGGTGTTTATGATTGTATCTTTAAAGCTATTATGTTAGATAAAAATAATCCTGAATATTTACAAGATATTATTCATTATGTTACTGGTATTCCTAAAAATAAATTAAAAAATATTGTTATTAAAAATAATGAATTTTTAATTAATAATAAAAATGATAAAAAATCGCGTAGTGATATTATTATTGAAATTGATAAAACTTGTATTAATCTTGAAATGAATAAATCTTATTATGAAGGATTATTTGCTAAAAATGATGCTTATATCGAAAAAATATCAGCAAGTTTATATAATGAAAATGAAGATTATATTGAAAGTAAAAATATAATTCAAATAAATTTTGATAATTTTAGTTACTTTAATCAAAATAAAGAAATATATAAATTTGTATTTAAAGAAGAAACATCAGATATTATTCTACCAGAAAATCCTATAAAATATCATGTTGATCTAGATTATTTATACAAAAAGTGTTATAATAAACCTATAGTAAATTTAAGCAAATTTGAAAGATACTGCTTATTATTAAGAGCTGAAACTAAAGAATTTGCTGATAAAATTTCAGGAGATGATCAAGTAATGAAAAAGGTTACATCTAAATTGTTAGCCTTAAATGAAGATGAAAAAGTAATAGGATTATATGATGCTGAAAAAGAGGCTGAGAAAATTATACGGACTAAAATTAAAGGTGCCGAAATTAAAGCTCGCGAGGCTGGCATTAAACAAGGTATTTCTAAAGGTATTAAGCAAAACAATTATACTATAGCTAAAAAGATGCTAGAAGAAAATTTAGAGATTGAATTAATTTCTAAAATAACAAATCTAACTATTGATGAAATCAAAAGTTTAAAAACTGATAAATAAAAATTCTATTTCTATTTATCAGTTTTTTTATGATAAAATAATATCTTAATCAATTTATATTATAAAATTTTCTTTTTATTATTCATTTATTATTTTACATATACAACAAATATTAACTTATAAATTATTATAAAATTCAAATCGTTTCATTGCGTCCTCTTTATTTTCTTTTAACAAATTAAGTGCATTTTCATGATTAACTTTTTCTAAAGCTGAATATCTAGTTTGTAAATTTAAAAAATCATCATATAAATCAAAATTAACATTTTTACTATCCAACATAAATTTACCATCAACAGGATTATATCTAAAAATTGGAAAATATCCACAAGCAGTGGCCATTTTTTGCATTTCTACACTATTCTCCATACCACCAGTAATTCCATGTGATATACAAGGAGCATAAGCTATAATAATTGATGGTCCTTTATAACTCTCTGCTTCACGAAAAGCCTTTAATAACTGCATCATATTCGCTCCTAACGAAACCTGTGCAACATAAACGTGTGGATAAGCCAAAGCCATTCTTGCTAAATCTTTTTTATTCTGCAATTTTCCACTTGTTGCAAAAGAAGCAATTGATCCCTTTGGACTAGATTTTGAAGATTGTCCACCAGTATTTGAATAAACTTGCGTATCTAAAACCAATATATTCACATCATCATTTGAGGCTAGTACATGATCAATTCCACCATAACCAATATCGTAAGCCCAACCGTCACCACCAATTGTCCAAATTGAACGATAAGTTATATACTCTTTTAATTTAACTAATTCACTAGGACAACTTTCATAATCCAAATTTTCATAAACTTTTTTAGTTATTTCATAATTATCATAATTTTCTAACCATTCCATAAACAAAGCACTATTTTTGTTTTCTAAGTTTTCTTGCATAATCATTTTTATTCGATTACGCATCGTTTTATTAGCAATCAATAAACCATAACCATATTCAGCATTATCTTCAAATAACGAATTAGCCCATGGTATTTTATATGGTGTTATTGGGGCACTACCACCATAAATTGATGAACAACCTGTAGCATTAGCAATCATCATGGAATCACCAAACAATTGAGTTAATACTTTAATATAACTAGGTTCACCACAACCTGCACATGCACCACAAAATTCAAATTTTGGCCTTTTAAATTGACTACCCTTAACTGTATCCAATTTAAAAGCTGGCTTATAACTTATATTTTCAACTAAATAATCAAATACTTCTTGTTCCTTACTAACAAGCTGCTCGTCTAACTTCTTAGTAACAAGTGCCTTTTGGTTAGCCTTACCAGGACATGTTTTTAAACAAAGACCACAACCAGTACAATCCTTAATTGAAATAGCTATACAATAATAATAATCTGCTCCAATTGCTCGCACTACTCTAGATTTAATAAAATCTGGTAACTTACTATATTCCTCATCACTAATTAAAAATGGTCTAATAACACTATGTGGACAAACAAAAGAACATTGATTACATTGAATACAATTTTCATTTAACCAATTTGGAACAATTAAACTAATACCACGTTTTTCTAAAGCACTACTACCACCTTCAAAAGTACCATCTGGATAATTTAAAAAAGCACTAGTTGCTAAAAGATTACCCTGTCTTTTTATCATCGTATGATATACATCACTATAAACATTTATACTATCAGCAACATCTTTTTTTGACTTTAAATCAACTTTTCTTAAGTAATCAAAAGAGTTATCAATAGCGTGATAATTAGCTAAAACAACTTCTTCTCCTTTTTTAAAAAATTTATCCTTAACATATTCTTTTAATTTTATTTTAGCCTCTTCATAATCAATAATATTTGATAATTTTATAATAACACTTTCCATAATTGTACTTATTTTATTTTTAAGTCCGATTTTTCTTGCTAATTCATAGGCATTTATAACATAAAAATCTATATTTCTATCAATAATAATTTGTTTTACATGATTAGGTATTTTTTCTTCTAATTCCAAATCTGTCATTGAACTATTTAAAATAAATACACCATTTTGAGCAATATTTTCTAAAATTTCAAAATCAAATAAATAACTATCTTTGCTAAGAGCAATTAATTTAGGATTTTCAACATAATAAGTAGAATTAATAATTTCATCAGAAAAACGCAAATGTGAAATTGTTACACCACCAGATTTTTTAGAATCATATTGAAAATAACCTTGAACAAATTTATCAGTATTATCTCCAATTAATTTTATAAAAGTTTTAGAAGCACTAACCATTCCATCGCTACCATAACCATACAATAAGAATTCATCATGTTTACTTATTTTAAAACTATTATCGGCCTCTAAACTTAAATTAGTAACATCATCATATATTCCGATTGTAAAATTATTTTTCAAATGCTGACTTAACATGTCATAAACTGCTTTTATTTGTGAAGGCGTTGTATTTTTACTTGAAAGACCATATCTACCACCAACAATTTTTATATCTTTATCAGTTAAAGCATTAACAATATCAAGATATAAAGGCTCTCCTTGACTACCAGCCTCTTTAGTTCGATCTAAAACTGCAATTTTCTCAACACTCTCTGGCAATACATCTAATAAATACTTTTTACTAAATGGTCGATATAAATGAACTTCAATTAATCCAACATTATCACCATTACTATTTAATTTATCAATTGTTTCCTTAATTGTCGAGCAAACAGACCCCATTGCCACAATTACCTTTTTAGCTACTAATGATCCATAATATTCAAATGGCTTATAATTAGTTCCAGCTATTTCATTAATTTTTTCCATATAATTATTTACAATGTTTGGAACATCATCATAAAATTTATTACGAACTTCCAAAGCTTGAAAATAAATATCATCATTTTGAGCTGTACCTCTTGTAACACAATTATTTAAATTTAAAGCACGATTACGAAAATTTTCAATCGCATTAAAATCAACTAATTTTTTTATATCATCAATATCTAAAACATCAATTTTATCAATTTCATGACTAGTTCTAAAACCATCAAAAAAATGTAAAAATGGTAATGATGACTTAATCGCTGATAAATGAGCAACTATGGCTAAATAAAATGCATCTTGAACAGAAGACGAAGCCAACTGACAAAAACCTGTCATTCTAGTTGCATATACATCTTGATGATCACCAAAAATACTAAGTGCATGACTTGCTAAACTTCTTGCTGCTACATGAATTACACCAGGTAACATTTCACCAGCTATTTTATACATATTTGGGATCATTAACAATAAACCTTGACTAGCCGTAAAAGTTGTTGTCAATAGACCTGCTTGTAAAGACCCATGAACCATACCAGCTGCACCTGCTTCACTTTGCATTTCAACAACTTTTACTCTATCATTAAACAAATTTAAACGTCCCTTACTACTCCACTCATCAATATGCTCAGCCATTGGACTAGCAGGCGTAATTGGATAAATTCCTGCTACCTCTGTAAACATATAAGCTGCCATACTACAAGCTTCATTACCATCAACGGTTACTTTTCTTTTCATATTTTTTTCCTTTCTTATCGATAAATTTTTTAACAAAACTATATAACCAATTAGTCATAAAATAAGTAAATACCATAAGTATTAACATAACTATAATCATTTTTATATTCAATACAGACAAAGAAAATAAATTTCTAAATCCAACAATTCCAAAAACAAAAACAACAACCAAACTAATCAATAATGCTAATCTCATCTGATTAAATGGTTGACATAATTGATATAAAAAGCTAAGACCAGTAAATCCTGTTAAAATAACACATAAAGTACTACTCTGTCCAAAATTAAAATTTAATAATTCAGAAATAATCATAATTATAACAATATTTAAAACAATCATCAATGCAATAGGTAAAGCTCGACCAATAACATTAAAGAAAAAATTTCCCTTAATTCTACTTTTATTAGGTTCAAGTGCTAAAACAAATGACGGAATGCCAATTGTCACAACACTTGTTAATGTTAACTGAATTGGCATAAAAGGATAAGGCCTTGTAATAAATATAAACAAGATTGCTAACAAGAGCGAATAAATAGTTTTAACTAAAAATAAAGATGCTGAACGTTCAATATTATTTATTGTTCTTCTACCTTCCAAGACAATTTTAGGCATTGAACTAAAATCAGAATTCAATAAAACAAGTTGTGATACGTTTCTAGTTGCATCACTTCCATTAGCAAGAGCAATACTACAATCTGCCTCTTTAAGTGCTAAAACATCATTAACACCATCACCAGTCATCGCAACTATATGTCCCATTTCTTTCAAAGCCAAAATTATTTTTTTCTTTTGGATTGGTGTAACTCTACCAAAAACATTATAAACAGTTAAAGCTTCTTTTATCTTAGCATCAGTAATTAACGTTCTAGCATCAATATACTTACTATCAGCAACACCACATTCACTAGCAATTTTACAAACAGTTACTGGATTATCACCAGATATAATTTTAATATCAACATCTTGCTTTTTAAAATAATCAATAGTTTTAATCGCACTTTTTCTAATTTTATCTTTGATTAAAATAAGTGCTAATGGTTCACAATTATTTAAATTAATATCATTATCAAAAGCAAATAATAAAACACGATAATCTTCTATATACTTATTTATTTTTAACTTTATATCAGCTGAAAGATTAGAAATTACATATTCAGGTGCTCCAAGTACATAAGTTCCAACCTCATCAAAACAAACAGCTGAATATTTTTTATCCGAAGAAAAATCAATAACATCTTTTATTTTATAACCAACTTTGTCATGATATTTTTCTCGAATTGCTTCCAATGTAGCATTTGTTGTCCTAAAAGAATTCGTAAAAGCCGATAACATTTTATCATCAAATTTAGGAGATATTTTAACTACATCAACTAACTCCAAACTACCCTCAGTCAAAGTTCCCGTTTTATCTAAACACAATGTATCAACCCTTGATAAAGTTTCGATACAAAAAAGCTCTTGAACTAATACATTATATTTACTAAGTCTTATAACACTAACAGCTAATACTGTACTAGTAAGTAGTACCAATCCCTCTGGTATCATACCAATAATAGCAGCCACAGTACTAATTACCGCATTTTGAAATGTATTACCCTCAATTGATAATTGCTGTATAAATAATAAAAGACCTAATGGAAAAATAACATAAGATATCAATTTAATAATTTTATTTAATGCATTCATAATTTCAGAATTTACTTTTTTAATATATTTAGCCTCATTAGAAATAATTGAAGTATAATTATCTTTACCAATATGCTCAACTTTAGCAATACAATTACCTGATACAATAAAACTACCAGACAATAACATGTCATCTTTCTTCTTAGTAATTGTATCAGACTCACCCGTAATAAAAGATTCATTAACCTCAACAGTACCATCTAAAATACAAGAATCAACTACAACTTGATTACCTAATTCAAAGCTTATAATATCATCTAAAACAATCTCATTAATATTTATTTCCTGTAATTTCTTATCGCGTATCACATTTATTTTTGTACTAGAAATAACTGAAAGTTTATCTATAGCTCTTTTAGAACGAATTTCTTGAACAATTCCAATTAATATATTACAAAAAATTACTCCTAAAAACAATAAATTTTTATATGACCCTACCAATAAAACAATTATTCCTAAAATAATATTTATTAAATTAAATAAAGTAAAAATATTTGATAAAATAATTTGTTTAATCGACTTAGTTTGAACCGTTGTATCATGATTAACAAGACCACTTGCGACCCTTTCCTCTACCTGTTGCCAAGACAAACCATCCTTATAATTAATATTAGAATTCTTCATAAATCACCTTTTAACATTAATTTCTACAAAAATTTAAATTATCTATAAATACTGGGCCATCACAACAAATCGCCTCAGCAATATCAGTCGTATGCTGATATTTTGCACACAAACAATCTTCCGTTTCCACACAATACAAATAATAATAAGATGAGCGAAAAACTCTAACTTTAACCTCATCATTAAAAGAAAAACCAATATCAGCCGAATCAACAAGCTTACTATCTACACAACCATTACTTAACTTAAACGAATTGGTATCTTGACTTTTAACATCTTTTAAAAAAAGCTGTAGTTTACTATAATATTCTCTTTCTGATTTATATGATATTTCATTTAAAATCAATGGAATATTAAAAACAAATACTAAAACAAGTACCATAACCAAAAGAAAAGTAACATTTTTATTAGCCTTTTTCACAATTTAACCACTATTCCTATTAATCTATTATAACACAAAAATAATTAAAATTATTTAATTATGACAAAAATTTAATAGTTTTTTCTAATGATAATAGTTATATATAAATAAAAAAGTTTATATTCGGAATATCTTATAGTATAGAAATGAAAATTTCTATAATTCATATTATTTCCCCTCATATAAACTCTTCTTTAAAGACACGAAAACTACGTGTCTTTTTTTAGTTTTAAATTATCAATACTTATTTGATAATTATTATTAGTAATATAACTACCAACTACCACTATATCACAATTTTGACAACTATTAATTGTATTATTGTTTACTCCACCATCTACTTCAATAACATAATTATAATTATTTTCTGCTCTTAATTTATATAATTCATTAATTCTATCAGACATAGATTCCATAAATTTTTGACCACCAAAGCCTGGTTCAACAGACATAACTAGTACTAAATCAACTAAAGATAAATATGGTTTTAAAAGCTCTAAATCAGTCGAAGGTTTTAATGAAATGCCAACTTTTATATTATTACTCTTAATTAAATCAATATATTTTTTAGGATTATCTGTTGCCTCAATATGAAATGTCATATATTTAGGATTAATACTAACAAAATCATCTATATAATTGTCTAAATCATTTACCATCAAATGAACATCATAATTATTAAAATTATTAGGCAATATTTTTTTTACTTCTGTAATATTCCATGTTTTATTTGGTACAAATAAGCCGTCCATAATATCAAGATGCAAAAAATCAATCTTACATTTAACTAAGTCATTAATACAATCTACTTCATCAACCCTATCTTTAAAAGATAAAATAGAAACTGATAACTTCATCATATCACCTACCATTACTTTTCTTTATGAATAAACTTTAAATAATTATCATAACGTGATTTCAATATAACACCATTATTTACTTGTCTTTTTATTTCACAATTACCTTCACTATCATGCATACAATCCTTATATTCACACAAATGACGATATAAATTAAACTCAACAAAATTATCTCTAATATCACTATTTGTCATATCTGAAAAATTTATTGCAGAAAATCCAGGCGTATCAGCCACATATCCACCACCTAAATTCATCAATTCAACATGACGAGTTGTATGTTTACCACGATTTAAAGCTAAAGAAATTTCATCAGTTTTTAAATTCAAACTACTATCTAAACGATTTAATAAAGTTGACTTACCAGCTCCACTTTGACCAGTAAAAACAGTAATTTTATTAACAAATATTTTTTTTATCTTATCCAACTCATCATTAATATATACCTCGTATCCAATCTTTTTATAATAATTAATAATATTCACTATTTCTAATTTTTCATCATCTAACAATTTATCTAACTTAGTAAAACAAATTATTGGTTTAATATTATTAAATTCAATAACATCTAATAACTTATCTAACAAATTAGCTGAAAAATCTGGCTCTTTTACACTAGTAACAACCACACACTGATCTATATTAGCAACTGGTGGTCTTACCAAAAAATTGCATCTAGGTAAAACTTCTAAAATATATTTTTTTTCAACATCAAATTTAACATTATCACCAACTAAAGGAGTAATATTTAAATTTCTAAATTTTCCTCTTGATTTACAAACATAATATTTATTATCACTTAAAACTGTATAATCATTACTAACTAATTTAATTATTTTTCCTATCATTTTACTCCTCAACCGTAGTTTTAGTAGTAGTTGTTGTAGTCGTTGTAGTTGTAGTTGTAACTTTTTCCTTAGCTACTACTATCTTTAGTGTCATACCACTTACAACCTTGCTATCTTTAGCCCTACTTTGACTAATAACAGTTCCAGGTACATACTCATCGGATTCTTGATATTCAACATTGATAATAATACCATTTGCATCACAAAACTCCCTAACCTTATCTTCAGTCCATTTTTCACCAACAAAATCAGGATATTCTGTTACAATATCAGGTATATATAAAATTATTTTTTCATTATTAAATAATTTTGTATCTGGTGCAACTGATTGATCAATTATTTCATATGGATCCAAATCATTTTTATTTTCCAATCCACTAATATCCTTCTTCTCAATCATAACATATATGCCTTGAAGTTCTAATTCAGCCTTAACTTCATAATAATTTTTACCAGTATAATCTAAAATTGTATACCCACCTTCACCACTTGAAATAATTAAAGTTACACTATTACCTTTTTTTATTGTACTATCAGCACTAGGTTTAGTACCAATTACTTTTCCTTCTTCAATTTCACTATTAGCTTCCTCTTTGACATCATCATAAACAGTCAGACCTGCATCTTCTAACTTTTTAATAGCATCTTCTTGCGATAAGTTAGCAACACTAGGAATTTTAACCTCAGGAACTTCACTTAGTTTTGGATAAATAACTACGGCAGCAATAATAAAAATTGCGATTAAACCAAATACCACTATCGTTAAAAATAATGCTATATTAAGCCCTTTATCTTGACCATCTTTTTTATCAGTCATATCATCACACATATCATTATCGACGATTTCTTTAACATTTTTATTTAATTCTTCACGCGTTTCTTTCACAAATTCACGAGTTTCATCTAAATCTTGTTCATCATATTTATATACGATTCTTTTTTCATTTTTACGTTCTGGACTCAAAGCCGTTTTAAGATCTTCTTGCATTTGAGCAACACTATCATATCTATTTTTTGGATTTTTAGCACATGCTTTTAATATAATATTCTCTATTGATTGGGGAATTTCAGGATTAACTAAACATACACTTGGTATCTCCTCACGCATTTGTTTAATTGCGATTTCAACCGCATTATCTCCCTTAAATGGCAATTTACCGGTAAGTAATTCATACATTAAAATACCAATCGAATAAATATCACTCTTAACCGTTGAATTTCGACCATTAGCTTGCTCTGGAGGTAAATAGTGAACTGAACCCATAACTGAATTAGTTTGTGTTAATTCATTATTATTAAGAGCTGTGGCTATTCCAAAATCTGTTATTTTAACAGTACCATCATCTAATATTAAAATATTTTGCGGTTTAATATCACGATGAATAATATAACTATCATGAGCACATTTAACCCCATCTAGCAATTGATTCATAATATCAATAACTTCCGGTAAAGTAAGTGCACCTCTTTTTTTTATTAAACTTTTAAGTGTTTTACCATTAACATATTCCATAACGATAAAATAATCACCATTATCTTCACCAACATCATACATACCTACAATATTAGGATGCGTAAGTGAACTAGCAGCAATAGCCTCCCTTTGAAATCTTCTCACAAATTTCTCATCATCAGCTAAATCTCCTCGTAATATTTTTACTGCAACCATTCTATCTAAAATTATATCGTGAGCTAAATAAACATTAGCCATACCGCCTTCGCCAATCAATCTAATTATTTGATAACGTTCATTAATCATTTGACCCTTTACTACCATATTACTCACCTCTTTTTATTAAATAAGCGATTGACATATTGTCATTTCCACCACGATTATTACTTTTATAAATTAATTTTTGAACTTTAGCTTCAATACTTAAATCCGAATTTAAAACCTTTATAATTTGATCATCATCTAACATATTAGTTAAACCATCACTGCATAAAAATATTCCATCAACATCACTCTCAACATCAAATATATCTAACTCAGCAGTAACATTTGCACCAAGTGCTTTCATTAAAACATTTTTTCTTGGATGCTCCTTAGCTTCCTTTTCCGTCAATTCACCAGATTGTACTAACAAATTAACTAAAGTATGGTCAGTTGTTATTTTATGAAGTTGCCCATTCCTAATTACATATCCTGAAGAATCACCTATATTGCCAAAAAGTAAAAAAGAATCAGTCAAAATAGCCATAACTAAAGTTGTCCCCATACCACTACTAGTTGGATTATCCTCAGTATATTTATAAATTAAAGCATTTATTTCATTTGTAATTGCACGCATCCAATAAATCGCATCATCCTTAGTTCCTATCGATTTTAATTCTTTAAAATTATCAGCCAAATGCGTAATTGCTAAACTAGAAGCAACCTCACCATTACTATGTCCGCCCATACCATCAGCAACAGCCATTATGTATTCATTACTATGATTTTTAGTAATAATTACACTATCCTCATTTTGTTCCCTAACTTTTCCTGGATCAGTTAAATAATAATGTTCCATTATTTTCCCTCCTCATAATTTGATCGTAATTGTCCACATGCTGCCATAACTTTAGAACCAAATTCACGCCTAATTGTTACATTAACACCATTCTTTTTAAGACAATCATAAAAAGCCATTATTCTCTCCTTACTACTTTTTTTAAATTCTATATGACTTGTTTCATTATATGGTATTAAATTAATATAGCAATTAATTCCTTTAACTAAATTTGAAAGCTCCAAAGCTTGCTCAACATTATCATTAATTCCTCTTAACATAATATATTCAAATGTTACTCTCCTATTAGTTACTTTAATATATTCCCTAATCGCACTCATTAATTTTTTTAAATTATAAACACGATTAATAGGCATTAATTTATTTCTTAATTCATCATTTGGTGCATGAAGTGATACCGCTAAATTTACTTGTTTACCGTTATTCATAAACTCCAAAATTTTATCAACAACACCACAAGTTGAAATAGTAATATGCCTTGAACCTAATTCTAAACCTTTTGGTTCATTAACTATATCTAAAAATTTCATAACATTATTATAATTATCAAATGGCTCTCCAATTCCCATTAAAACAACATGTGAAATTCTAATTTTCAAATCATCTTCTATTTGTAAAATTGGTAAAACCATTTCATTAGGTTCTAAGTTTCGTACTTTTTTTAATCGACCACTTTCACAAAAAGCACAACTCATATTACAGCCAACCTCAGTAGAAATACACAAACTAGTTCCATAATCATGCATCATCAACACTGCTTCTACCTTATTACCATCATACAATTTAAATAAATATTTATGAACATCAACATCATCTAAACGTTTTATAATTTCCAATCTTTCAAACTTAAAATTATCTTTTAATTTTTCGATAACATCTTTTTTTATATTAGTCATCTCATCAAAGCTTTTTACCCTCTTTTTATAAAGCCAATCATACACTTGTAAAGCTTTAAATTTTTTCTCGTTAATTGTATCAAAATACATCTCTAAATCTTTTAAACTATTATCATATATATTTTTCATACTAACACCTACTATTATTATAGCAAACTTCTAAAGCAAATAAAAGAATAAAATATAAAACAATTTTTAAATATTTCTATTTCAATAACTATATAAATTCTAAACTACAATTATATAGCTATTGATTTAAATAATATTACAAATTATATTTACTTACATAATCCTCCATTTTCTTTAATTTATCACCTTTTAATGGACGACATTTTTTATAATTATTAATATTTTCACACATTTTTTTAGCCATACCACTACAGCTACCAAATCCACATGCACCACAATTATAACCAGGTAATAAATCAATAAAATTTTGCTCTTTATTGTTAATTGCTAATTTCGAATCTAAAAATACTATAATAATACTCAAAACTAACGCCGTTAATGTAACAATTAATATACCAATCATTTTTCATGCCCCTTACAATTTATACAATTTATACAATTTTTACAATTCTTTCTAACATGATTTATTCTAAATAAAATAATATTGCAAATAAATAATAAAATAACGATTATAAACCCCATTAAACACCTACATAACGAGCAAATACCAACGCCATAATAAAAGCGGTAATAAACGCAATCGGATAACCTTTAAAATTTTTAGGAACATTACAAGTTTCTAATCTTTCTCTAATACTAGAAAAAACATAAATAACTAAAGTAAATCCTAAACTACTACCAACACTATAAACTAATGTTTCCAATAAGCTATAATCATTATTAGAACTAAGTAAAACTATACCCAATACTGCACAATTGGTAGTAATAAGCGGTAAATAAATACCAAGACTATTATAAACACCCTTAAACTTTTGTTTTAATATTATTTCCACTAATTGAACTAAACAAGATATTACTAAAATAAAAATAATTGTTTTCAAATAAGTTGTCTCAGTCGGAATTAAAATATAATTATTTATAAAATATGTAATTAAACTAGCTAATACCACTACAATCATAACTGATATTCCCATTGACAAAGCATTATTTTTATTTTTTGATGTACCAAAAAAAGGACACATTCCTAAAAATTTTGTTAAAACAATATTTTCAGTTAACAAACTAATAATAAATAAACTAATTAGATTCATGTCTATCACCTTTTAAATAATTAAACAATGCGATTAAAAGTCCTAAAATTAAAAATGCTCCAGCTGGCGAAGAAAATATTGGATTAGGAAGCAAACTAAAATCAGGATAAACTTTATACACAGCTCTAAAACCGGTAATACTACTTAAACTATTCATAAAAGTAATTGTATTAGTTCCTAAAATTTCTCTAATAGCCCCTATCAACATCAACGCTAGTGTATACCCTATGCCAGTCAAACTACTATCTTTTAGAGTACATAACACTGAATTTTTACTAGCAAACGATAAAGCTCTACCCAAGACAATACAATTAACAACAATCAAAGATAAATATACACCTAACTTATTAGATAAATCAGGTAAAAATCTATTTAACAATATTTCAATAATTGTTACAAAAGTCCCAATTATTAATATAAAAGTAGGTATTTGAACATTTTCTGGTATTAACTTTCTAAATAAACTAATAACCACATTCGATAAAATAATTACTATAGTAAAACAAATTCCCATAATATATGCACTTTCAAAATTTGTTGTTACAGCTAAAGCTGGGCATAAACCTAACAACAAAACAAATAAAGGATTTTCATAAATTAACTTTTTAAAAACTTTTCGCATAATTTTCTCCTAACCTATTGTATATATTCTTCTTATTTCATTTAAAACTTTAGCTTGACAATCAAATAAATTCTCAACTTGTCGATTATCAAAAATATAATTATGACCACTTATTAAATTATTTAATTGTTCCTCACTTATAACATTTATAGCTGGAAAATAATATTTTTCATTATTATGTTCTAACGAAAGTGGATTTGAAATATCATATATTAAATAATCTTCATTAGTTATTTTTATTATATTATAAGAATGTAATTCGACACTATGTTCCTCATCTTCTACTTTTTCTAATTTACCATAAATAAAATAACTATTTAGCCCAAGTAAAGATAAAATATTTTGCAAAATAGCCGAACGTTCCAAACACATAGCAGCTCCTTTTTTAGCAAGTTCATGTACTGACAATAAATCTTTATCAATTACTTGATTTTGCAACTCAACCGAATGCTCACAATACACCTCATTACGCTTCTTTTGACTTCCTGTTAACCCAAACGTATCAGTAAAATAATTTTGAAGATCTTGAAACATTTTTAACAAATCATGCTCATTAATATGTTCCTTATATTTTACAATAAAATCATAATATATATTGATATTATCTAAATAAAAAGCTTCAGCACTCTTTGACGACTTAATTGGACTATTCGAAGAAATATAACCATAATATACTTTTACTTTTACCTCATCATCAATAAAACCCAAAAATTCAATTTTAGTATTTTTTTCTAACCATAACAATCGATCAACAATATAATCTTTCAATTCTTTATCAACTAGATTATTTATCTGTTGACTTATATTTATAAAATTATCTATTTTTTCCACTATTGAGTTAAACTATTAACTAAATAAATAATTGTTGAACAAATAAATGCCGTTATAGTTAGCGATAAAATTGACCTTATTTTTTTATTCATTTAAATCACCTTTATATTCCTCTATTGTTTTTAACACAGCTTGTTTTATAGCATTTGATGTATATGTAGCTCCTGTTATTGTATCAATATTTTCTAGGTTTGATTGATTATTTATTAGATAATTTATATAATCATTATCGACAACTTTTTGATAATAACTATCATTTGTTTCTAAAACAGTAATATTTGTAATTGCATAGTTACTGATTGTAATACTTAATTTTGTAGTTCCAGAAAAGCTTTTATGTGTAACAACATAATTATAATTTATACCATCATTATTTTTTTCTAACACTTCATAATCTTTATTAATATCTATATTTCCTTTAATTTCTTCATTTTTATTATTTTTATAATCATTTAAAGTATTAATTAACAATTTCTTTAAACCATTAGAGGTAAATGTTGCACCAGCAATAGTATCAAAATTTTCTAAACTATCTTGATTCTTTATTAACTGATCAATATAATTACTATCTTCAACTTTAGAATAATAACTATCATTTTGTTCTAAAACTTCATAAGTTATTACTTTATTATTTTTAATGACAATTTTAGCTTTTAAAACACTGCTATAACCTTTTTGTCCGACCATATAAGTGACAGTATCATTTTCGATTGTTTTAGAATAAATTTCGTAATTAGAATCAATTTCAACTGCATTATTTTTACGATATTCTAAACCAATATAACAACTCAAAGATACAATTAAAATAATTATTATCGCAAAATATGGAATAGACTTTTTATAATTAAAACGAGCTTTTACCCCAATTTTATCAATGATAAAAACTAACATATTCATCGTTAAAATACTAGTTAATACTCCCTCAGGATAAGGAGTTAAATGACGGAAAATAACAGTTAATAATCCTAAACATAAACCATATAATACTTGACCAATTGGCGTTGTTGGACTAGTTACTGGATCTGTTGCCATAAAAACGGCTCCAAACATTAAACCACCACTTAAAATTTGAAATAAAGAATAAGTTCTTTCCAAATCATTAAATGCACCAATTATAAAACTCATAATAAAAACAGTCAATATATAAAAAGTGGGAATTCGCCATTTAATTGTTTTCGTAATTGTTAAATAAATAAACGCTACTAAACATAACAAAGCACTTGTTTCACCTACTGAACCTGGTATCATACCAACAAAAAAATTAGAAAAATTACCATAAGGTTTTACTAATGTATCATAACTGCCAATTCCTTCTATCACACTAGCATTTGTAAGTGGTGTTGCACTTGTAATTGTATCTAATTCGTAACTATTGTGATATATATATTTGCCAAAGGTAATAGCGTATGCTGTAATAATAAATAATCTTCCAACTAAAGCTGGATTAAAAATATTATTACCAAAACCACCAAATAACATTTTACCAATTAAAGTAGCAACCAAAGCTCCTAATATTAGCATAGAAAGTGGAGTATTAAGTGGCATTATTAAACCTAAAAATAAACCTGGAAAAATACTAAAAGAACTTTTAACATATTTTAAAGCATCAACATGCAAAAAAAATTGAGCATATATCATTTCTGTTACAAATGATGTTAAAGTTGGAACTATGATAACAATAAGTGGTAAAAATAAACCTTTAATATCAGTTACACCTTTATTATAAGGAATAATACCATTTTTATAAAAAGAAAAAATAATAATTGGAAATAAAGCAATAAGTAAATGAAACATCATTTTAGATGTTTTATTGTTTGCTTTTAAAAATGGACCTTTTTCTAAAGGAAATTCTCTCATTATTTATCAACCTTTCCTATATTTTGTTTAGCTAAACGAACATATTCTCTAACATTAATCTTAGAAGGACAAATATATGAACAAAGTCCACATTCGATACAACGATTAACTTCATACGTTTTTAAAATATCTATATTATTACAATTATCTTTTATTAGAACAGGTGCCAGTTTGGCTGGGCAAAATTTTACACATTTACCACATCTTAAACATTCAATACTTGGCGATATTTTTGGCTTTGGAATAACTAAAACACAATTTAAATTTGGTGTAACAACTAAATCATCTGTTGGAATAGTAGTTCCCATCATTGGACCACCAGCTACAAACAATAAATCTTTATTGTCTTTATATTTATTAAACCTTTCAATAATTTCACTGACTAAAGTACCAATCTTAACTTTAATATTAATAGGTTTTTGCAAACCTTCACCAGTAATTGTAATAATTCGATCAATAAGTGGCTGATTGTTTTTCAATGCTTCATATATAGCGTAAATTGTAGAAACATTATTAACTATAGTACCTACTTCAATTGGTAATTTATCATAATCTTTTTTTAATACTTCTTTAACAACATTCTTTTCCCACCCCATAGGATATATATTTTTAACCTCACATATTTTAATATTAGGATAAGTCCCAATATATAAATTAAAAGTGTTGATTAATTTAGAGTTATTTTTTTTAATGGCAATATAACATTCTTTTATCTTATTTATTTTAAGAATAGTATTTATACATTCTAATATTTGTTCGGCATGTTCTAAAATAAGTGAATAATCAGCTGTAATATATGGTTCACACTCTACTGCATTTACTAATAATGTTTTTATCGTTTTATCAGTATCATATTTTGCGTAAGTAGGAAAACCAGCACCTCCCATTCCAATAATACCATTATCTTTTAATCTTTCAATAAAATCTTTTTTTGAAAATTTATTCATATCATCTTTGATATTTATTTTATTTTCAGTTAATTCTTTAAAATCATTTTGAATAATTATACATTTTATTTTTTTACCATTTAAATAATATTTTTCTTGAAAATCAATTATTGTACCACTAACACTAGATAAAATTGGAATTGAAAAATTACCTTGCTTTTTTCCTAAAATACTACCTTTATATACATAATCACCTTTTTTTACAAATACACTTATATTAGTATCATTACCAACTACTAATGGTATATAAACATATTCAGGATTTAAATATTCTTGAACTTTATTTTTTAATGACATATATTTTTTACCTATTAATTTTAGACCAGTAACCATATTTTTACTCCCATCTATTATAAATACATTATACATTTTTTTTTAAATAATTAAAAGATTAATTGTAAAATCTTGTAAAAAGAAGTTTTAAAGATTTTTTTATTAATATTTTTATACAAAAAATAATAGATAATTAATATCTATTACTTTTTATATTTAATTTAAATATGATTTTATACTTTCAAATATATTTTCAGAATTATTATCAACTATATAAACATAATAACCATTATATTCAGTCTTTAAACAATTATTTATTAAATCTATTTGACTCTGATTTGGATTCTCTTCATCTTCAGTTATCCCTTCATTTAGTTTCATTATCATGCTATCTAAATATAAATCCATTGCCTTTTTTACTTTTTCTTCTTTTCCTTTAGTTGGTTTTAAAGCTATATAAACTTTTGAACTTGCATAATATGGTACAGCTGCAAAATAACTTTCTACATCCTCTAATTCAATTCCAAATTGTGGAGCTAAATTATTTTTATTTATTAGTAATAAACCATCAAATATATTATTATCCTCTACTTTTATTTCTATATCTTCTGTTAATTTATTTTTTAAATCTGGTTCCTCTTTTTCATTAACTAGATTATTTTTATTACTTTCCTTATCATTACATCCTGTTAAACATAATAATGTCGTTAAAACTATTAATAACTTTTGCATTTTTCACCTCTTAAAAACTATACCTTTTTTATTGTTATTTCATCATTATTTGAATCATATTCAAAACAATAACCATTCGAATCAGTATCTCCAACACTACAGAAATTTATATACTGACTATACTCTGATTTTGCAATTTGATTGCCACCTTTTGGGTTATTATTTATAATACTATCCGGTGAACAATATCCTTTTAACTGATTACTACCACTCAAATTATATCCTAACAAGCATTCTACACTACTTGTCCCATTAATTTTAGAATTACTTACTATCCCAGAAACTGTTCCTCGATAACTTCTTCCAACTAATCCTCCAATATTAGATGATGTTCCTAAAATATTTATACCATTTAATATTATATCTTTGGTTACACCACCAGTATCTTGTTCTCCTACTACACCAGCTACATAATAATCTCCATTTACTGTTACCTTGTTCATCATAATATCACTTATTATTCCTTTGTTATAACCCGTTATACCACCTGTATGTGCTAAACCATTAACTGTTAAATTTTCTATTTCTAATCCTTTAATTGTTCCTTGATTATAACCAAATATTCCTGTATATTCAACTACTGAACTTATATTTATATTTGATAACTTATGAGCGTTTCCTTCAAACGTTCCAATAAATGGTGCTGACCCAGTAGTCAATATATAAAATTTTTGTCCATTAAAGTCTATATCATCGGTTAATTCAAAATAAATATCTGCTTGATTTGATTTTAATGTTGCTTGTTTCCATTCATCTACACTTCCGATTTCATATGGATTTTCTTTTGTTCCTTCTCCTTTTAAATTAAAGGTCATTGGGTTATCCGAAACTTTTTTTATTTCTAGATTTCCATCTTTCCCATAATCATAATAGTAACCATTTTCATCATCATCCCCACTTATCCATGTATCTATATATGGATTATATATATTTACATAATCATCTCCTTTAAGCGATGGACTTGTACTTGCTTTATCATTTATTGTATTACTTGAAGAACAATATCCTTTTAACTGATTACTACCACTCAAATTATATCCTAACAAACAGCCAACATCACTTGTCCCATTAATTTTAGAATTATTTACTATCCCAGAAACTGTTCCTTGATAACTTCTTCCAACTAATCCTCCAATATAAGATGATGTTCCTAAAATATTTATATCATTTAATATTATATCTTTAGTTACACCACCAGTATCTTGTTCTCCTACCACACCAGCTACATTATTATCTCCATTTACTGTTACATTGTTCATCACAATATCACTTATTATACCTTTGTTATAACCCGTTATACCACCTGTATGTTTAAGACCATTAACCGTTAAATTTTCTATCTCTAATCCTTTAATTGTTCCTTTATTATAACCAAATATTCCTGTATATTCAACTACTGAACTTATTTCTATATTTGATAACTTATGAACATTACCATCTAATTCACCAACAAATGCTTGTGAACCAGTTGTCATCGCATAAAACTTTTGACCACTAAAATCTATATCATCTGTTAATTCAAAATAAATATCTACTTGATTTGATTTTAATGTGGCTTGTTTCCATTCGTCTACACTTCCGATTTTATATGGATCATCACTAGTTCCACTACCTTTTAATTTAAAAGTCATTGGATTATCCGAAACTTTTTTGATTTCTAGATTTCCATCTTTCCCATAATCATAATAGTACCCATTTCCATCATCATCTCCACCTAACCATGTATCTATATATGGATTATATATATTTACATAATCATCTCCTTTAAGCGATGGACTTGTACTTTCTACATCATTTATTGTATTACTTGAAGAACAATATCCTTTTAATTGATTACTACCACTCCAATTATATCCTAACAAACAATCAACATTACCTGTTCCATTAATTTTAGAATTACTTACTATCCCAGAAACTGTTCCTCGATAACTTCTTCCAACTAATCCTCCAATATAAGATGATGTTCCTACAATATTTATATCATTTAATATTATATCTTTGGTTACACCACCAGTATCTTGTTCTCCTACCACACCAGCTACATAATTATCTCCATTTACTGTTACTTTGTTCATCATAATATCACTTATTATACCTTTATTATAACCCGTTATACCACCTGTATGTGTAAGACCATTAACTGTTAAATTTTCTATTTTCAAGCCTTGGATTGTTCCTTGATTATAACCAAACATTCCTGTATATTCGACTGTTGAATTTATTTCTATATTTGATAAAGTATAAGTATTTCCTTCAAATGTTCCACTAAATGATGTAGATAAATTTCCTATTGGTTGAATTTCTTGACCCTTTAAATCCAAATCTTTCATTAAATATACTTTTTTATCTTTAAAATTTTTACCACTATTAACTAGATTCATGAACCCAATATAATCTTCAACACTTTTTATATAACACACTTCCATTGTGTCATATTCTTCCTCCAAAGTATCACCACATATTATTCCTGGATTATCATCTACTAATGGTTTTTCTGGTTCAATCATTTCACATACTACTATATCTTCATCTAATTTTTTATTACAAGTAAAACCATTTATTACCACATTATCTAATGAAGTTCTTTTACCATTCTCTATTATAACTTTTCCAGCTGTTGCTTTACTACCTTTATACTTTAATTCATCATCTAATTCATTTAAACAACTCTTACCGTCACATATAAATTCTATATTTCTATCCAATTCATCTCCATTATGAAGCAAAAAATAATCTGCTACATAATCTTCAGCGGCACTGACCATTCCATAACCACTATCTACTGCCGCACTTAATCTTACTCTATAAATAATATTCATTATTTGTGGTACTACTATTAAAGCTATTACCGCTATTATTACTATTACAGCTAATAATTCTATTAATGTAAAACCTCTCTTTTTTAAATTATATTCCATTTTTTAATGCTCCTTACTATTATACTAATATTATAATATATTGACATAAAAATTTCAACAAAAAATTTAAAACACATAAAAAGCAATAAATAATTTCTATTTATCGCCTAATTTATAAGCAATTCCAAATGCTAAGCAAAATAAGAAAACACCTATTATTAATGATGGAATTGAAAAAACATACAAAGAATTAATTACTAAATTTTGATATACAATTGATATAATAGACGCAAAAATAAATCCTAATACACCATAATATGTCATAACTTCATAATTTTTAAATAAAAATTCCAATAATTTAGCAATTAACAATATACCAACTACTACACCTAATCCAAAAGGAATTAAAATAGCAATATTACTACCAAAATTACCAAAATTAGTTATATCTTTAATAACATTTAAAATTGGTTCATAATAACCTAAAGTCATTAATACTGCCGAACCACTAACACCAGGAATAACCATTGTAGCAGAAGCTACTACTCCAATTACAAATAATAAAATATAATCAGTTACTACCATATTATTAAAAGATACAACCTTATTACCATTAAAAAATAATAACAAAATAATCACGCTAAAAGTTAACAAAAAAATAAGAATATTAAAAATAGACACCTTACTATTTTTTAATTTTTTAAACAACATAGGAATACCACCTAAAATAGCACCTATAAAAAATAAAACTGTTGGCAAAACATAATTTTCTAATGAATATGTTATAACATTACTAAGTAATAAAATGGATAAAACTGCACCTATACCTATTGGCAACAAAAATTTAATATTATTTTTTAAATTTGAAAATATATGACTAATACAATTTATTAGTTGTTCATAAATTCCAAGCGTAATAGCTAATGTTCCACCACTAACACCAGGAATAATATTTGCAAGACCAATAAAAAAACCTTTCACTAATAAAATAATATTCTTCAAAATACCAACCTCTCTTCTAAACTAACAAGCATTATAACAAAAAATTTATTACATGTAAATATTATAACTGACATTGACGATAAATTTGATACATGCTATAATCATCAAAAAGGAGTAGATCAAAATGACCAAAATAAAAATTAAAATGTTATCAACCGCAGACAAAGTCAAAGGTCAAGGCGTTGGAAGTGCTTACCTAGAACAAATAAATTTAGTCGAAGAATCAAATAAATTACAAATTGTTACTAAAAATCCAGATATCATTCATCACCATACTATAAATCCAAGTTTTTATCTAAAAATGAAATTAAGCAAATGTCCAAACGTTGCTTATGTTCACTTTCTTCCCCATACCTTAGACGAATCAATAAAATTACCAAAGCCAATCTTTAATATTTTCAAAAAATATGTTATTAGTTTTTACAATAATGCCGACTATTTAGTTGTTGTCAATCCCATATTTATTGAAGATTTAAAAAAATATAACATAAAAGAAGAAAAAATTGTTTATATTCCTAATTATGTTTCTAAAGAACAATTTTATCCTAAAAAACAAACAGAAAAAAACAAAATTCGAGAAAAATATAATATTCCTTTAGATAAATTTGTTGTAATTGGAGCTGGACAAGTTCAAACAAGAAAAGGTGTTAAAGATTTTGTAAAATGTGCTGAAAAATTACCTAATATTGAATTTGTTTGGTGTGGTGGTTTTTCCTTTGGGAAAATTACTGATGGTTATAATGAATTAAAACAAATTGTTGAAAATCCACCAACCAATGTAAAATTCTTAGGAATCGTTAATCGTAACGAAATGAATGATATTTATAATATGGCTAATTTATTCTTCTTGCCATCATATAACGAATTATTTCCCATGACTATTCTCGAGACCGCCAACACTGAAATTCCAATTTTATTAAGAGATCTAGACTTATACAAAGTAATTTTATTTGATAATTATCTCAAAGGAGATAACAACGAAGAATTTGTAAAAATTATAGATAATCTAAGTAAAAACAAAAAATTATATAAAGAAAGCATTACTAAATCAAAAAACATTAGTGATTTTTACAGCAAAGAACACGTTCTAAAAATGTGGGAAGAGTTTTATAGTAAAGTATATTCTAATTTTAAAGATTCAAAGTAACCAATATAACATCTTCACCAATTTTTTCAATTTGACTCCATTTTATTTCTAATTCATTCTTATTAGAAAACATCGATACAAAAAACTTAGATTTTTCAACGATTAAACTTGTCATCTGCCCATTACTTTCAATTGCTATATCAATAATATTTCCAACCTTTTTTCCATCAACCGTATTAATAACATCTTTTCGTTGTAAATCAGACAAACGCATTATATCACCTAAAATATTATATTTTATAACAAAAGTAATATGCAAAAAAACAAATAAGCCCAACTTATTTGTTTTATTTACTTCTCCTACCTTTAATTTCGTCCTGCTCATATAATTGTTGCATTTTAATATTTCGCATTTGTTCTTCTTTTATTTTCTCTTCAATTTGTTTTTGCATTCTTTGATAAAACAATTGCATTTTATCATTTAATTTTTCTTCAATTAAATTTAACTTACGCAACAATATTTCCAAATATTTACTATCTAAATATTTTCTATAAGTATTATTGATAGTTGTACGGTAACGTACAATATCATTTAATGTTTGCGCTAATTTAGCACCATCGGCATCATCATCATCCAAAACCTCAATTAAATAATTAATATAATTTTCTAATTTTTTTCCAGCTTTTCTTTTTAAAACTCGGTCAATAAAGGCTGGTTTTATAATAATCATCTCGTTAACATCAACAACACCATATTTTTTAACATTTTTAGGTTTTACTTTAAAGCCTGCCATATTTTTATAATCAATATATATTATATCTTCTGTTTTTTTTGTTTTTATTAATATATATTGTTCACTCGCCATAAATATCACTCTTTTCTAATAAATCAGGTCGTCTTTCTTGAGTTTTTTTTATTTGTTCTTCCCTACGCCATTTATTAATATTTTCATGATGTCCACTTAATAAAATATCTGGAACTTTCATTCCTCTAAAATCATAAGGTTTTGTATAAACAGGATAATCGAGTAGATTATCCGTAAAGGAATCATTTTCATAGGATTCACGTGTTATAACCCCATCAATTAAACGTATAATACTATCACTTATAACCATACTTGCTAATTCTCCACCAGTTAAAATATAATCACCTATACTTATTTCCATATCAGCTAGTGTACGAATTCTCTCATCAAATCCTTCATAATGACCACATATAATAATTAAATGTTTTTTTTGCAAAAGAAACTTGGCAAGTGATTGTTTATATGTATGACCTTGTGGTGTTACCAAAATAACAAATGAATCAGATGTTTTTAAATAATCAACTGCATCAAAAATTGGTTGAGGCATTAAAACCATACCGGCCCCACCACCATAACTATAATCGTCAACTTTTTTGTGAGGACCTTTAGAAAAATCACGAATATCATAAATATTTATTGTAACTTTTTTATTTTCAATAGCTCTTTTTATTATAGATTCGGATAAAAAACCATCAAACATCTTTGGAAATAACGTTAAAATGTCAATTTTCACTCAATTAAGCCTTTCATATTGATTATATAAATTGTTTGATGCTCATAATCTATTCTTTCAATAAAATTATCTAAATAAGGAACTAAATACTCATTTTTATCATTACTAACAATCATAATATCATAAACTTTATTATTAAAAAAATTACTAACTTGTCCAATCACTTTATTATTATAAATAACATTATAATTTAATAAATCGGATTTTAATTTAATATCACAGCTAAGATCATCACGTAATATATATACATCTTGACCTTTATATTCCAATACTAAATTAATATTATTTAAATCTCTAAAAGTTAACATATCAAAATTTTTATGAATTCTATAATTATCTATAACTAATTTTTTCTTTTCATTACCAACATATAAATTAAAATCTTTTTTGAAGACTAAATCTTTTCGTTCAAAATTTGATATTAAACGTACTTCACCCTTAATACCGTGTGTATTAACAATTTTACCGATGAAAATGTAATTCATATATTACACCTACTTATCTAATTCATATAAAATAATACTTGTAGCTACACCAACATTTAAACTCTCACAATTATGATTAATATCAATATAAATATATTCATCACATAATGATAAAATATCAGGGGCTACGCCATTGCCTTCATTTCCCATTATTATAGCAAATTTAGATTTTTTTTCAATACTTTTTAAACTTTTTCCATCAGTTACTTTAGTACCTAATATTACATAATTTTCTTGCTTCAATTTTGGAATAATTTCCAATAAATTTTCACAAATAATATTTATATGAAAAATTAAGCCTTGAGAAGCTCTTATAACTTTTGAATTATATAAATCAACTGTTTTTTTACTTAAAATAATTGTATCAATATTAAAAGCAACCGCACTTCTTATTATCGTTCCTAAATTACCAGGATCTTGAATATCATCTAAAATTAATATTTTATTACCAATAATCTTATTAGATATATTACGTCTGCATATACCCACGACATCTTGTGGAGTATCTAAATTGGTTAGATATTTTAAAACATTATCGGTTACATAACTAGTTTCAATATCTAACTTAAACTTACTACCTTGCCTTAAAATTAATTCCTTTAAAAAACCTTTTTTATAAGCTTCAATGACTAAATGTTCACCTTCAACTAAAAAAAAATTAGTTTTATCACGATATTTTTTAATATTTAACTTTTTTAACTCTTTTATCTTTTTATTATCAATTGAAGAATATATCATTCAAATCACCTATAAACATTTTATCAAAAATATTTTCTTTTTGCATTATAATTTTAGAATTTTTAAACGATATTCTTTACAATTAATAAATATTTAGATAAAATTATTTTAGAATGGAAGATGTATATGAATAATATTAAAATAAAAATTAAAAAAATTATAACCGATAATCGTTATTGCTTATTAACATTAGGAATAGCTACTTTTTTATTTCTATTAATTTTTGCTTTTAAAAGTATTATTCCCATTGGTAAAAATACTCTATTAACAGTTGATTTTTATCATCAATATGGTCCATTACTTGCCGAAATGTACGATAAAATAAAAGCCGGAATTAGTCTAAATTATTCATGGGCTACCGGGCTTGGATTACCATTCTTTAGAAATTTTTATAATTATCTATCAAGTCCTTTTAATATAATCATTTTATTATTTAAACGCGATAATATTGTTACCTCTTTTTCAATTATAATCGCTCTTAAAATTATTACAGCTACAACTATTATGAGTTACTTTTTAATAAAATTCTTTCATAAAAATTCAATTTTTAGTACTGTTTTTGGTCTTGCCTATGGATTTTCTAGTTATTTTATCGCTCTTTATTGGAATATTATGTGGTTAGATGGTCTTATTTTTTTACCACTAGTAATTCTTGGAATAAAAAAACTATTAGATGAAGGTAATATAAATTTATATATTTTATCATTATTTTTAAGTATTATAGCCAATTATTTCATTAGTTATATGATCTGTATTTTTGCTTGTATATTTTTTATCATTTGTATAATGTTTAAAGAAAATATAACACGTAAAGAATTAATTAAAAAAATACTACTTTTTAGCCTATCATCTTTACTAGCAGGTGGGATAGCAAGCTTTATGCTACTACCTTATATTAGTTCATTATCCAGTATATCAGCTACTGGTGATAGTTTTACTTTCTATAAAAACTTTAACTTTAATTTAATTGATTTTTTTGCTAATCACTTTTCACTAACTGATTCGGTTGTTTTTTCTTCACAAGACCATTTCTTACCTAATGTTTCTTGTAGTATTATATCTTTAATTTTAGTATTAGCCTTTTACTTTAATGGAAATATAAAAATAAAAACGAAAATAATGGCTAGTGTCTTTATCATAATTATGACTATAAGTTTTATTTATGTTCCAATTGATTTTATTTGGCATGGTTTTCATACTCCTAATGATTTACCATTTAGATATTCTTTTATTTATGTATTTATTATTTGTTGTATTGCCTTTTATTCAGCGATCAATATCGATAAATTAAAACTTAAATATGCATTTATTATTTTTTCAATATTAGCTATATTTTTATACTATCTAGCCTATACAAAATTTTTAACAAAATTAGCCATAGAAATAAATTATTTCTTTTTAATTATAACTTTACTAATATTTATATTATACAAATTTAAACATAGTGATATTGGTAAATATATTTTAGTTTTTATTATATTTATCGATATTATTTTAAATGTTTATCAAAATTGGAATATCGATCACGACAAAAATATATTTATGGATAATTATATTTCTGTTAATTCAGCTATTGAAAAAATAAAAGCACAAGATGATAGTTTATATCGAATTGAAAAAAGTTTTAATCAAACATTAAATGATGGGGCTTGGTATAACTACAATGGTGTTTCCATTTTTTCATCGGTTGCTTATGAACAAATGGCCAAAGCCCAAAAAAATTTAGGAATACCAGGTAACAATGTAAATAGTTACTATTATAAACCAAATACCCCTATTTACAATAGTATTATGTCTATAAAATATTTAATTGATTTTAGTAAAGAAAATAAAACACTTACTTATATAGATGAAATAAATTATCATAAAATTTATAAAAATAATTATTATTTACCATTTGCTTTTGGAACAAAAATCGATATAAAAACATGGGAAAATAATAATATTAATCCATTTATTAACCAACAAGAATTTGTTGAAAAAGCAACTGATATTACTGATATTTTTAATAAATTAGATATAGAGTATGACATAGATCAAAAAATCTTTAATTTTTATGACGATACTCTGTATAATTTAGATAATGAACAAACAAATAGCGTAACACTTAAATTTAAGGCTAAACAAGAAGGAAACATTTATTTATATGTAGCAAGTTATAATCTCGATCATTTTCTACTTAACAATGAATATTACGCAGTTACAACCAATGAACCATACATTTTAGATGTAGGATATTTTAATAAAGATGAAGAAATAGAAATTAAAATTAATTTAAAACCTGAAATTTATGACATTAATATTTTAGCTTATCAAATGAACATGGATAAATTTATAGAATTCTATAATAATCTAGAAAAAAATTCTATTCAAATTACCGATTTTAATAATGATTATATTGAAGGTATTATTGAAAGCAATGAAGAAAAAACTATTTTTACATCAATTTCCTATGATGAAGGATTTAGTGTATACGTTGATGATAAAAAAGTTCCAACCTTTAAAATTGCCAATGCTTTCTTAGGATTTGATTTACCTTCTGGTAAACATAATATTAAAATTAAATACGAAATAACACATTTAAAGGCTGGTTTACTAATCACGAGTATCAGTTTAATAATATTAATAATTTATAATATAGCAAAAAAAAGAATAAAAATATAAATTAATTTATTCTTTTTTATTTTAGTACTTTTTGATAATCTTTTAATACTGGTTGAATTTGCTTATTTTCTAAAGCACATTCGATTGTTTCTTGCAACATATCATAATGTGCGATTAAAGAATTAGGCTTTTTTTCACAATTATCTTGACCAAATGGTACAAAATAAATATTTTTAGTATTTAATAAAGTCATAATATTTTTACCATTTAAACCCAAACCATCATTAGTAGAAATACCAATAACTATTGGTGATTGATTTCTAAGAGTTGCCTTAGTAGCCATCGTTACCGGTGTATCAGTTATACCATTAGCTAATTTAGCAATAAAATTACCTGTCGCCGGAGCAATTACTAATAAATCTAATTTTTCCTTTGGACCAAACTTCTCAGCCTCTACAATTGTCGATACAACATCATGACCTGTAATTTCCTCAATGACTTTTTTAAATTCACTACCTTTACCAAATCTTGTATCTTCAGTTATAACACCTGGTGATACTATAGGAATAACATCATAACCATTCTGCTTTAAATTAATTAGTTCTTGTAATATCTGTCTTATAGTACAATATGAAGACGTTATTCCAAATCCTATTTTTTTCATACTTATCCCCCTATAATAGAATCAATTTTTTTAACTAAAATTTTACCTGAAGTTTTAGAAGCAATATCTGATGGAATTCCTAAATAAATATGATTATTAATTTTTTTAAAATCTAAATATTCCTTATCCACCCCATGTGGATATGAAGAAACATCTAATACATAACTATCATTTTGTAAACAATCTATATATTCACGATTTAAAACAAGATTTGGTACAGTATTAACGACAATATCTGCTTTTTTTAAATTTTTTTTCATTTCATCTTTATTATTAGAAAAAATATTTTTAATACCTAAACCATCTAATACTTTTTTATCATTTTCTTCAATAATACTTGTCGTTACATCAGCACCTAAATAATTTAATATTTTAACTAAATACTTGCCAATATGACCATAACCAATAACTATTATATTACTATCATTAATTGTTATATCAGTATTTTTAACTAAATCAGCAATCATCCCTTCTACCGTTGGTATAACATTTTCATTGATAACTTTTTCATCTTTCATAAATATATTAATCTCCCTGTGACTATTATTCTTTATTTGTTCTAAACAAGGAGTCATTATACCAGAAAAAATAACACAACTATCCTTTACATTATTTAAAATACTATTACTAATATTAAATGGTTGCTCAGCCGAAATTAAAAAATCTTTTTTTACACCATTCATTGGAAATAAAACTATATCATATTCATTTATATTAATGCTACTAATATCAACTATATTAGTCTTTTCTAAATCAGTCTTATAACCAACCAAATCAACATTATAACCTTTACTTACAAAATTATTTATAATTTCGTAATAACGCTTATCTCCACCTAAAATTAAACAATTCATATATTACCTCCAAAATATTCACAATAATAATATATGAAATCAAAAAAAATATGTACTAGTAACTTATCCCTATTTTTTTCATAAATATATTAATGGAGGTATTATTATGTGTGGTTTTGTTGGTTGGTATAACAAAAAAGAAAAAATGTTAAAAAATAAAAACATTTTAAAAAAAATGAATAAAACTTTAAAATATCGTGGTCCAGATATGACTGGTTATTTCTTTGATAATAATATATTACTAGGACATCAAAGACTATCAATCATAGACTTAAAAAATGGTAAACAACCTATGACATATAAAAATTATACAATTGTTTATAATGGAGAACTATACAATACAGAAGAAATAAAAAAAGATTTAATGACTAAAAATTATACATTTTCAACAACTAGTGATACAGAAGTCTTATTAAAAGGCTATATTGAATATAAAGAAAAAATATTAGAAAAAATCGAGGGAATTTATGCTTTTGCAATTTATGATGGAAAAAATATCTTTATGGGTAGAGATCGTTTTGGTGTAAAACCATTATTTTATACAAAAATTGGTGATAATTTTATGTTTGCTTCCGAAATAAAAGCTTTACTAAAAAATAAATTAGTCAAACCAATCATAAATATTAACTCTCTTCAAGAATTATTAGCACTAGGTCCTTCTAAAACGCCAGGGTGTGGTATTTTTAAAGACATTTTTGAATTAAGACCAGGACACTATTTAAAATATGAAAACGAAAATATAAAAATTGAAAGATATTGGCAACTTAAAAACGAGAACTTTAAAGATAGTTTTGAAGAATGTAAAAATAAAATAAATGAATTAATAACAAACTCTATTAAAAGACAAATGATATCCGATGTAGAAATTTGTACTTTTTTATCAGGTGGTTTAGATAGTAGTATTATAACTGCTGTATGTAGCAATGAATTTAGATGCAAAAATAAAACTTTAAACACTTTTTCAATTGATTATGAAGATAATCAAAAATACTTCAAGGCTAACGATTTTCAAATTTCTACTGATAAACAATTTATTGACCTAATGAGTAAAACATTTAAAACTAAACATCATTATAAAGTAATTAGTCAAAAAAAATTAGCAAAAGAACTAAAAGCAAGCGTAATTGCACGTGATTATCCTGGCATGGCCGATATCGATTCATCACTTTATTGGTTCAGTAAACAAATTAGAAAAAAATTTAAAGTAGCTTTATCTGGAGAATGTGCCGATGAAATTTTTGGTGGATATCCTTGGTTTTATAACGAAAAAATTCGAAATCGTAAAAACTTTCCATGGATTGACAGTTTAGAAGAGAGAAACAATTTATTAAAAGACGATATTAAAGATAAATTAAAAATAAAAGACTACGTTAAACAGCAATATCAAAAAACAATTAATGAAGTTCCAAAAACAAAAAATAAAGAAGAGCAGAAATATAAAAATTTATTTTACATAAATATGATTTGGTTTATGCCTACTTTACTAGAAAGAAAAGATCGAATGACAATGCGAACATCATTAGAAGCTAGAGTCCCATTTGCTGATACCAAATTAATTGAATACTTATGGAATACACCATTCGAATACAAATTATATCAAGGAAAAGAAAAAGGACTCTTAAGAGAAGCTTTTAAAGATTTATTACCAATAGAAATTTGTGAACGAAAAAAAAATCCTTATCCTAAAACCCATAATCCAAAATACGCTAAAATAGTTAGTAAATTATTAAAAAAAAGATTAAAAAATAAAAACTCTATCCTATATAAAATATTTGATAAAAATAAATTAAACGAATTATTAAAAACTAATGGAACTAGCTTTAAAAATCCTTGGTTTGGCCAATTAATGACTGGACCACAGTTACTTGCTTATCTCTACCAATTTGATTATTGGGCTAGTAAATATAAAATAATACTTGAGATTTAACTCAAGTATTATTTTGTAACAAAATTTCAGCATTTTACAATTTTTTAAAAAAACTTTTTCATAAAAAAAGGATTTTATCATTATTTTTTATATATTTATTATAGAAGGAGGTGATAAAATCGAAAAAGTAAAAAATGAAAAATTAATGTTAGGTGTTTATGATTGTATCTTTAAAGCTATTATGTTAGATAAAAATAATCCTGAATATTTACAAGATATTATTCACTACGTTACTGGTATTCCTAAAAGTAAATTAAAAAATATTGTTATTAAAAATAATGAATTTTTGATTAATAATAAAAATGATAAGAAATCGCGTAGTGATATTATTATTGAAATTGATAAAACTTGTATTAATCTTGAAATGAATAAATCTTATTATGAAGGATTATTTGCTAAAAATGATGCTTATATCGAAAAAATATCAGCAAGTTTATATAATGAAAATGAAGATTATATTGAAAGTAAAAATATAATTCAAATAAATTTTGATAATTTTAGTTACTTTAATCAAAATAAAGAAATATATAAATTTGTATTTAAAGAAGAAACATCAGATATTGTTTTACCTGAAAATCCTATAAAATATCAT
>CANQIS010000004.1 GCA_947624115.1 uncultured Bacilli bacterium | reverse complement strand
GAATATGTAGAATTATATACAGATTTATCCAAAAGAGAATTAGAATATAATACTTATATTGAAGAAGCAAAAATCGAAGGAAGAAATCAGGGATTAGCCGACGGCAGAATCGCTGGTAAAATTGAGGGTAAAAATGAGCGCAATTTAGAAATTGCCAAGAATTTATTAAGCCAAAATATTGATGTAAGTATCATATCTAATGCTACTGGTTTAACAATCGATGAGATAAACAGCTTAAAATAATTTAGTTTAATAAAAAAATTAAGGATAAACGTATAAATAAAAAACATGCGTTTATTTTAATTTAATTTAATTTAATTTAAATAAAATAAAAAAAGTTAATAAATTAATTTATTAACATATTGTATATTTCATCAACAGGTTTAATCACATTTTTTTCATTATAATGTGGTTTTAAATGTAAATGGTAGTGTTTAACTTCTTGTACACTGCCATTATTTTGTATAAGAGTTAAACCATCAATTTTTAATTTTTCTTTTAATAATGTTTCCATTTTTCTAGCAATTTTCATAACATGTAATAGGGTATTATCATCAATTTCTGCTAATCCTAAACAGTGTTTTTTTGGTATTATTAATAAATGCCCATTTGTATCTGGGTTAATATCTAAAAATACTTTAACTATTTGATCTTCATAAACAGTATATGAAGGTATTTCACCTTTGATTATTTTACAAAAAATACAATCCATGCTTTCAATCCTCCCAAATAATTATATCAAATTATAATAAAAATAAAAAGAGTTAATCTCTTTTTAGTGAATACTGCAAATATTCATTAATATTATGACTAATATTTCCTTTTTTTATTCAAATTATTTATTTTGTTTTGTATTTTAGATTATATTAAGGTATAATATGTAAGGGAGATGATCGTATGCATACACTAAAAGTTGATAACATAACTGTTGAGGTGGAAAATAAAAAAATATTGGATCAATTTTCATTGACGATAAATAGTGGTGAGATTCATGTAATTATGGGACCAAACGGAACAGGTAAATCAACCCTATCTAAAGTTATTATGGGAGATAATAGCTATAAATTACAATCTGGAAATATTTATTTTGATGATCAAAATATTAATGAATTAACTACTGATGCACGAGCTAGACTTGGAATTTTTTTAGGAATGCAAATGCCACTTGAAATTGAAGGTGTCACCAATGCCGATTTTATGCGTGCTGCGTTACATGCCAAAGAAGGTGATAACTTTAAACTATATAATTTTATAAAAAAAATGAATCAAAATATTGAATTATTAAAAATGGATAAAGAAATGCTTCATCGAAGTATAAATAAAGGTTTTTCTGGTGGTGAACGCAAGAAAAACGAAATTTTACAAATGTATATGTTAGAACCAAAAGTTATTATTTTAGATGAAATCGATTCTGGACTTGATGTAGACAGTTTAAAAATAGTTGGCGATAAAGTAATGAACTTTTATAATCAACAAAAACCTAGTATTCTATTAATTACCCATTATCAAAGATTACTAGATTATATAAAACCAGATTATGTTCATATAATGATGAATGGTAAAATAATAAAAAGTGGTGATGCTTCCTTAGTTCAAATAATTGAACACAATGGTTATGATTTTTTTAAAAATAATAGTGAAAATATTATAAAGGAAAGTTAAGATTATGAATAAAATAATTATTGGAAACGAAGGTATAATAAAGCAAACTATTGATGAAAATATTAAAATTATATATAAGATAGATGATTTTTCATTAATAAATTCGTTAGAAATTAACTTTATAAATAATGCCGATTTAGATATCATATATCAAATTGATAATAATATTAAATTAAAAGTAATTAATAATTTCTCAAATAATGTATCGATTAATATTTTTGAAAAATATACTGATGGTACCATTAAAATCAACAATATTTATAACATAAATAGTAACGCTAATATCAATATTCAAAAATTTTATGATGTCCAATTAATCAATCAAGCTGATATTATAAACATAAATGGAGAAAAATCAAAAGTTAATTATATTTTAAAATCTATTAGTAAAAATAAAGATAATTATAATTTAATTGTTAACCATAATGCTTGTTATACAGAAAGTAATATTATTAATCATGCTATTAACATTAAAGATGGCGAAATCATATTTAATGTTGATGGTATTATACCAAAAAGAATAATCGGTTGTAGTTTAAATCAAAATAATCGAATTGTTACTTTTAATGATAAAAAATGTCAAATTAATCCTAATTTATTAATAGATACAAATGATGTAATTGCGAATCATTCTGCATTTGTTGGAAGATTTAATGACAATGATTTGTTTTATTTACAAAGTCGTGGAATAGAATATAATGAAGCAATAAAACTTTTAGTAACTGGTTTTCTCATTAGTAATTTGAATATTACAGAAGCTAATAAAAATGAAATTATTCAAATAATTAATAAGTATTGGAGGTGATAATAAATGAATCGTGAAGATTTTCCAATGCTAAAAAATGAAGTAATATATTTTGATAACGGGGCAACAACATTTAAACCATATTGTGTTATTGATAAAATAAACGATTACTATTGTAATTACAGTTGTAATGCTCATCGTGGTGATTATAAATTTAGCATTAAAGTAGATGAAGAAATAGAGAATACACGAAATTTAGTAAAAAAATTTATAAATGCTAAAAGTAATAAAGAAATTATTTTTACAAGTGGAACAACAGATTCATTAAATAAAATAATTTTTGGTTATTTTGAAAATTATTTAACAGAAGATGATGAAGTAATTTTAACTAAAGCCGAACATGCATCAAATGTTTTACCTTGGTTTGAATTAGCAGAAAAAAAGAATCTAAAAATAAAATATATTCCACTAAATAAAGACTTAACTTTTGATTTAGAAGACTTAAAAAAAGTTGTAACTTCTAAAACTAGAGTTATTAGTATTGCTCATGTTACTAATGTTATTGGCGATGTTCGTGATATAGAAAAAATAATTTCCTTTGCACATAGTAAAAATATTTTAGTTATAGTAGATGGTGCTCAAAGCGTACCACATATAAAAGTTGATGTGCAAAAACTAGATATTGATTTTTTAGCTTTTTCAGCCCATAAGATGTGTGGACCAACTGGTGTTGGAATTTTGTATGCCAAAGAAGAATTATTAAACAATATAAGACCAATTGAATTTGGTGGAGGTATGAATGCCATTTTTAGTTATGATGGTATTAGGCAATATAGCAATTTACCATATTTATTAGAAGCTGGTACTATTAATGTAGCTGATATTATAGCTTTTTCCCAAACAATCAAATATTTAAATGAAATAGGCTTAGATAAAATTCACGAATATGAATACAATTTAAAAAAATATGCCGTTGAAAAATTAGAAAAATTAGACAATGTTATTATATATAATAAAACATCTGAAAGTGGCATCATAACTTTTAATCTCAAAGATGTTTTTGCTCAAGATTTAGCCATTTATTTAGATAAATATAATATTTGCGTCAGAGCAGGTAATCACTGCGCTAAAATTTTAAAAGACGAACTAGGAATAAAAAATACTTGTCGAATTAGTTTATATTTTTATAATACTAAAGAAGAAATTGATAAACTAATAGAAGTCTTAAGTAACGATAATTTAAAGCAAGAAATTATATAATATTTTGTTAAATTATGGACTAATTAATTATTTTTTGATATAATTAATTAGTCTTTTTATGCTTATTTTAAAGAAAGGAGTTTTTATGAGTAAAATTAAAATATTTAGCTTAGGCGGATTAAATGAAATCGGAAAAAATATGTATGTCGTTGAAGTTGATCAAGATATTTTTGTTTTTGATGCGGGTTTAAAATTTGCAGACGATAAAATGTTAGGAGTTGATTATATTATTCCTAATTATGATTATTTAAAACAAAATATCAAAAGAGTAAAAGGAATATTTATAACTCATGCCCATGATCAACAAATGGGGGCAATTTCAGATATTTTAGCAGACTTGCCAACTATCAAAATATATGGTTGTGCATTTACCATCGATATTTTAAAAAAAGATTTATTAAATGAGGGAATCAAAACGACTAATTTAATTACCATTACACCACATAAAAAAATAAATTTTGGCGTTAATAGTATTTTTCCAGTCAGCTTAACACATTCCGTACCTGATACAGTTGGTTATGTATTATATACACCAGATGGTGCTATTTTCTATACAGGAAATTATGTATTTGATCCTACCATGACAGGAAATTATAAAACAGATATAGGTAAACTTGCCTATGTCGGTAAACAAGGTGTTCTATGTTTACTTGGCGAATCCTTATATGCAGATAAATTAGGATTTACATCACCTAATCATCGCGCTTCTTCGATTTTAAAGGAAACCTTAAATAAACATAGTGGTAGAATTTTATTTAATGTATTTCAAACCCAAATTTATCGTTTACAAGAATTATTTAACGAAATAAAACTAACCGATCGTAAAGTTGTAATTATGGGTAAACATTTAGAAGAAATCATACTAGAATCAATTGAAAAAAAATATATTGATTTTGATAAATCACGTATTGGCAATATTCATCATATTAATGACCAAAATATTATTGTTATTATTTCCGATGAAAGAGAGAAACCATTTTCTAATTTAACAAGGATTGTCAAAGGATACGATAAATTTATAAAAATTAATGAAGAAGATACCGTTGTATTTATTTCACCGGTTTATGATGGTATGGAAATTCGTGCAACCAAATTATTTGACGGAATAGCTAAAATAGGTGCCTCTTTAGTCATTTTATCCAATAAAAAATATTTAGGACATCACGCATCAGCTGAAGATATTATGTTGATGTTAGATCTAATTAATCCAAAATATTATTTTCCCGTTATAGGTGAATATCGTCATCAAGTCGAAAATGCAAATAAAGCTATGAAAATTGGTATTCCAGAAGAAAACATTTTATTGAAATTAAATGGACAAGTTGCAACTTTTGTCGATGGAAAATTAATTGATACCAACGAATTTATAAAAGTAGATGACATCTTAATTGATGGAAAAACAATAGGTGATATCGGAGAACTTGTTTTAAAAGACCGTGAAGCTTTATGTGATAATGGTATTGTTATTGTAAGTGTAACTTTAGATCACACTACTAAAAAAGTATTGGCTGGACCTGAAATTTTGACTAGAGGCTTTGTTTACGTCCGTGATAATGTTGATTTAATTAAAGAAGCTGAAAAGATAGCTTTAGAAGTAATCAATGAAAACGCTAAACCAAATCATGTTGAATTTAATAAAATAAAAAATGGTGTTCGTGATAAATTAGGTAAATATTTATATCAAGAAACTGAATGTAAACCAATGATTTTGATTGTGTTACAAGAGGTATAAAAAAACAGTATAATTACTATACTGTTTTTTATATTTTACGATATAACCCAATAGCTTTACCAATAATAGTAACATTTGGTAAAATTATAGGATCCATAGTATCATTTTCAGGTTGTAATCTAAAATGACCATTTTCTTTATAAAAAGTCTTAAGTGTAACCTCATTTTCATCTGTCATAGCAACAACTATTTCACCATTTCTTGCAGTATTCTTTCGTTCAACTATTACAATATCACCATCTAAAATTCCAGCATTAATCATACTTGTTCCATTTACCAATAAAGTAAAAACTTCTTTATTATTTGGAATTAAATAAGCTGGTAGTGAAAAAAATTCATTAGGTTTTTCAATAGCTTCAATTGGGTTACCAGCAGTAATTTTTCCAAGTAAAGGAACATCAATTATTAATTCATTCTGTGGTTCAAATTCATTTTTAACTAATAATTCAATAGCTCGGTTTTTTGTATCTTTTCTTCTTATCACACCTTTTTCCTCTAAATTTTCTAGATGTGCATGAATTGTAGCAGGTGAAGATATGCCAAGCCCTTCTCCTATTTCCCTAATTGTAGGTGGAAAACCATGTTGAACGCAAAAATGCTTTATAAAATCAAGAATTTCTTGTTGCCTTTTAGTTAATTCTATCATATAACCTCCTTATTTATTTTTATAATACCATATAGTTTACTAAATGTCAAACAATTGTTCGTAATTTTTTAAAAAAATAGTTGACACGAAAATTTGTTCGTGATAAAATAAATATAACGTAGGAGGTAGTTAAAGATGAAAGAAATTATTAAAAGTAAAGGAATAATTATGTTTTTTGTATTTATATTAGGAATATCTATTATTTCAACTAATGCTATTAATTCAATGGAAGAAAATACTGAGGTTAAAACAAATGTTTTAGTAATTAACGAAAATATTTAAAATTTCTATTTTGAAATTTCCTATATTTTTGATATAATATTTATAGCATAGGAAAGAGGCTATTTATGGATAGAGAAATTATTAATAATATTAAATCTTTATCGATTGATATGATTGAAAAAGCCGGTGGTGGTTATCCAGGAATTTCACTGGGTGCAGCTACAACCTTATATACCCTTTATTCACGCCATATAAATACAAGTACTAGTGATACTAATTGGATAAGTAGAGATCGTTTTGTTCTATCAGCCAGTCATGCATCTGCTTTATTATATGCGACTTTATTTATGGCCGGTTTTGATATCTCCATTAATGATTTAAAAAATTATCGTCGACTTGGCTATAAAACTCCAAATTATCCTGAAGTAGGTGTTACCCCTGGAGTTGATATAACCACTGGTTCTTATGGTCAAGGTTTAGCTTCAGCCGTTGGTATGGCTTTAGCACAAAAAATGTTAAAAAAAAGATATTATTTTCCTAAAAAAAGCGTTATCGAAGTAGAAACAGCTCTACTAGATTATAATATTTACGTTTTAGCAAGCGATGCCGACTTAATGGAAGGAATCGGCTATGAAGCTGTATCTTTTGCAGGAGCATATCATCTAGATAATTTAATAGTTTTATACGATTCAAACTTAACCATAGCTGATGGTCCAACCAAAAATATTTTTATAGATAATATCGAATCACGCTTTAAAGCTATGGGTTGGAATTATGAGTTTGTTAAAAATGGTGAAAATGTTGCCGAGATTGATAAAGCCATAAAAAAAGCTAAAAATTCTTCAAAACCAACTTTAATTGAAGTTAGGACAATTATTGGTTATGGATTAACTGATCAAGGTACAAATATTATTCATAATAAAGTACCAACTAAGGACGAAATTTATAGATTTAAAACAAGTATTGGAATGAACGACAAAGAAAGCTTTTATTATTCAGAAAATGCTAAAAAAGAGTTTATAAAAATGTTGACCGAACGTAGTAGTCAAAAATACAATTTATGGTCAAATAATTACCGTATGTATATAGATAAATTTTTGGGTGGAGAAAGTGTAGCACTAAATTATCTCTTTAGTCATAATTTAAACATCGATTTGGCTAAAATAGATTGGCATTTTGAAAATGATCTAAAAGAATCTACCATGATTACTAACCAAAAAATTATGAGTGAAATTTCAAAATTGTTACCTAATTTTGTTGGTGGAAGTGCTGACACAGCAAATTTATCAATGATAAATCTATTATCACAACCAAACGTTAATTTTGAAGATTACAATGGCAAAAATATTGTTTTCGGTGTTAGAGAATTTTCTATGGGAGCTATTTGCAATGGTCTATCATTATGTGCATTTAGACCATTTTGTGCAACCATGTTATCATTTTCTGATTACTTAAAATCAGCTATTCGTATGTCAGCTATTATGAAATTACCAGTTGTTTATATTTTTTCACATGATTCTATCAGTATTGGTGTCGAAGGTCCAACCGAAGAACCAGTTGAACAAATATCAAATCTGCGAACAATTCCAAATTTGCGAGTATATCGTCCTGCTGATGCTAACGAATTAGTTGGAGCTTGGAACTGTATTTTAAATGATAGTAAAAGGCCAAGTGCTCTAATTCTATCAAAACAAGATGTTATCATGTTACCGACTACTAACGCTTATTCAGTTAGTAGAGGAGCTTATATTATTAGGAAAGAAAAAAATAAGTTGGATGGAATTATTATTGCCACAGGCAATGATTTATTTACTGCTATCAATTTAGCTAGAGAATTTTTTGTTAATAAACAAATTGATTTAAGAATTGTCAGTATGCCAGAAATGTCATTATTTTTGGAGCAACCACAAAATTATCGCAATGAAGTATTACCTAAAGGTGTTAAAACCTTCACAATTGAAGCCGGCTCTGATTTTGGTTGGCATCAATTTGCTACTTCACCAGATTATATATTTTATGTTAATAAATTTGGTGCTAGTGGTACTAGAGAAGAAGTTAATAAACATTGTGGATTTGAATATTCAATTATGAAAGAAAGAATGGAAACACTTTTGTAAGTGTTTTTTTCTACATTTTTCTTAATAATCACTATTTATAATATAAATGGTGATTATATGCGAAAATATTATTTATTTATAATAAAAAAAGAATTCAGAAATGTTTATAAATTAAATGCTCAAATTTTGTATTTCACATTAGAAAACATTTATCAATTGAAAAATGATTATTTTGTATATGGAATTTCTATTTATAATCAATTATGTAATGTTTTTGATACTGAAATAGTTTCAAACTATTTAATTAAAAAAAATAAAAAGTATATCAAAAAACATGGTAATACTTTTTATGTAAATGATATATATGCTGGTGAAAAATCTTGTCTTCAAGTTAATCATTCATGTATAGTTCTTAAAACCCATTGCAATCTGCCTTACATTATGCAGATATTTAAATGGTATAATGACAATATTTTTGTATGTGATTTTGAAAATAAAGATTATTTTTGGCTAAGTGATAAAGTTACTAAATTACCAAATTATGCATATCATTTATAAAAAATAAATATACTTAAATAAGACTTGTAAAAAATGTTTAAATTTAGTAAAATATTTATAGGAAGGAAGATTTATAATGGATTGGGGACAATTTTTATTAGATTTACTTAAATTTATTGGTGGTTTAATTGCCGGTGGAGTTATTGGGTTTTTTCTAGCACGTAATTATATGAAAAAATATATGAAAAAAAATCCACCTATAAATGAACAAATGATTAAAGCGATGATGACACAAATGGGTCGTACGCCAAGTCAAAAACAAGTTAATCAAATGATGAAAACAATGACTAAATATATGGACTAGTCATTGTTTTTTTAAGGAGCTGATTTTATGAAACCAAAAATTGGTGTTATTTTAAGAAGTGATGAAAATTCAACTGGCAAAAATGTTCAAATAATTTATCAAAATATTTATAAGACAATAATAGAATATGGAGCTAATCCAGTAGGTATCATCAATGATAATTCGAGTTTAGATTTAATTAATTATTGTGATGGCTTCATATTACAAGGCGGTGATAATGTCACTGAATTCGATTATAACATAGTTCGAAAATGTTATGAGTTAGATATACCATTATTTGGTATATGTTTAGGTATGCAGACTATGGGTGAAGTCTTTGGTGGTATTTTACACCAAACCAATATAAATGATCACTATTCAAACAATAATTTAAAATTGCATGACATTACTATTTATAAAAATACAAAGTTATTTGACATTATAAAAGAATATAATATTAATGTTAATACTCGTCATAAATATGAATTAAAAGCAATTAACTTAACCGTTTCAGCTAGAAGCAACGATGGTGTAATTGAAGCTATCGAAGATGGTCAAAAAAAATTCTTTGTTGGCGTGCAATGGCATCCCGAAGATATGGTTGATTATGATAGTAATAGTAAAAAATTATTTCAATACTTTATTGAACAAAGTAAGAAAAAAAGTTAAATTTGTTTTAACTTTTTTTTACTTTCCTCAGTAGTATACTGCCTATATAATTCATTATTTAAATAATAAATCTGTAATAATCTATTAATTATTAATTCAATCGAATTTATTCTATAAAAGGTGTTAAAATATTGTTGTAATGAAGAAAATTCATAATTGTATTTAGCTTTATAATTTTTATAATAGATAGAAGTAATAATAGCTTTTTTATTTGTATCTTGGATATTATCTATAACACTTAATTTATTTATAAAAAATGTTAAAAATTCCAAATTATTTTTATCATTTAACATTTTTAAAAAATTATTATCATCAGGAAATAAAAAATTGCATGCAAAAAAATCCTTTTCAAAATTCGTTTTAAACTTAAATTTATTTCTTTGATATATATTATTATTTAAATATTCTACCAATTCAACTTTAGGTGTATATTTTAATTGTTGAATCGTTTTATTGTATGCCTTAAAAGGATGAAATGTATCAAAACCGATATACTTATATTTCTTATCATAATATATCGATAATTCTTTTAGTGCACACTCTTTAATTATATTTAAATCCTTATTATTTTTATAATAGTCATAAGTATAAATAACCATAAAAACCTCCGTGATTTAAAACTTTAAATTTGTTTAACCTTCTGCTTCTTATTCTCTTTGATATAATTAATATATAATTCATCATTTAAATAATATATTTGTAATAATCTATTAAGTATTAATTCAGCTGAATTTATTTTGTAAAATAAATTAAAATATTCTCGCATTTCCTTCAATTTTAAATAATTTTGTTTAACAAAATTATTAATTAGAGTTTGCTTCACTAACTTTTTCCTTTGTGCATTATCTATTTTATCTATCCAAATAAAATCCTTCACGAAACTATTAAGTAATTCAAGACTATTACTTTTATTTACAATTTTTAAAAATGCTTCATCACTCGGAAATAAAAAATTATTAACAAAAAAATCTTTTTCAAAATCAGATTTAAAATTATATTTATTTCGTACATTAATTAATAAATTAATATAGTCATAAGGAACTACTTCACACTTATATAAAATATAATTTTTCCCACATTCTTTTTTACTTATATTCTTTTCCAAATAATATTTATTAATTTCTGCTTTAATTTGCTCTCTTATTATATCTAAATCTTTTGATAAATAATCGTTTTGACTATAAATTAACATAAACATCCCCCTTTTGTGTATAATATTATATCTATCTATTTTTAAAAGTCAAGTAAAATTTAGTTGAAATTTAATTAAAATTAATATATAATCACAATATAAGGTGTGGATTATAATGAAAATTAAATATGAATTATTAAAAAATGATAACAACGCTAGATATGGAATATTACATACAAATCACGGAAACTTTGAAACACCAATGTTTATGCCCGTTGGTACATTGGCAACCGTTAAAACTATGACACCAGAACAAGTCAAAGAATGTGGTAGTGCTGTAATTTTATCCAATACTTACCACTTATGGTTAAGACCTGGTGAAGATATTATCAATAAAGCAGGTGGTTTACATAAATTCATGAATTATGATGGACCAATTTTAACAGATAGTGGTGGATTCCAAGTTTTTTCTTTAGCACGAACTAAAGATATAACCGAAGAAGGTGTTAAATTTAAAAGTCATATAGACGGTTCAAGCTTATTTTTGACCCCAGAACTATCCATTCAAATTCAAAACAAATTAGATAGTGATATAGCTATGAGCTTTGATGAGTGTATTCCATATCCTGCTGATTACGGATACGCCAAGGCTTCAACAGAGAGAACAATTCGTTGGGCCAAAAGAGGAATAGAAGCATTTAATAATGAAAATCAATCATTATTCGGAATTGTTCAAGGTGGAGAATATACCGATTTAAGAGAATATAGTGCTAAAGAAACAGTAAAATTAAACTTTGATGGTTACAGTATTGGTGGAACTAGTGTTGGTGAAGATAAAGAAACAATGTATAAAATGATTGATGACGCTATCAAATTTTTACCAGAAAATAAACCTCGCTATCTTATGGGTGTTGGTGAACCAATTGATATCATTGAAGGAGTTATTAGAGGAATAGATATGTTTGACTGCGTTTTACCAACTAGAATAGCACGTCATGGCAACGCATTCACACGTCATGGGAAAATAAATATTAAAAATTCCAAATATAAAGAAGAATTTACTCCCATTGAAGAAAAATGTGATTGCTATACTTGTCAACATTATACAAAAGCTTATATTAGACACTTAATAATTTGCGGTGAATCATTAGGTGGTACATTATTATCAATTCATAATATTAGATTTCTAATAAAATTAACAGAAGATTTAAGAGAAGCAATAAAAAACGATTGCTTATTAGAATTTAAAGAACAGTTTATAAATAATTATTTAAAAAAATAATATAGAGGTTGATTATGAAAAATATATTTAACTATATTAAAGAATATGGAAGCTATACTTTTGAAGAAAAAGAATTTAATGATATAGATAATGTTATTTTTTCTGCATTGTCATACGTAAACTTTAATGTAGATATTTTAACTAACAAAAATATGTTTACAATTGAAACAATTGGAAATCAATACTTTAAAAACCATTCAAAAAAAGATATATCCGATAATATACTAGCAGTAAGACATGGCATTAAAGTCTTAGAACATATTAAAGATACATTAAGATATAAATCCCTTTTAATTTATAATTATGTTTATATTGGAGATACAGATAAACAATTCTCAGCTATGTGTATTAAAATCAAAAAAAATCTAATTTATGTATCTTTTGAAGGAACCGATCAATTAATTAGTGGTTGGAAAGAAGATTTTCAAATGTCTTATGAGTTTCCAGTACCTTCTCAAAAAATGGCTATTGAATACTTAAATAAAAATATTAAATTTACTGATAAAAAAGTAATAGTTGGTGGTCATTCAAAAGGTGGAAATTTAGCCATGGTTGCTACCATGTATGCCAAAGTATGGGTACAAAGAAAAATTATAAAAGTATATAATAACGATGGCCCAGGTTTGAGACAAAGACAAATAGATACTTGGCGTTACCGCTTCATGTCAAAAAGATTAACTTATATTATTCCAAACTACAGTTTAGTAGGTTTATTATTAAGACATAGTAATAATTATATCGTTATTGAATCATCAGAAATTGGTATACTAGCACATGATTTTGTAACATGGAAAATTGAAAAAGATAAATTTATTGAAACAGATTTAAGTACAATTAGTAAAACTTTAGATGAAGTTATTACTAAGTGGCTAGACAACTATAATGATATTCAAAGACAACATTTTGTGGAAGCATTATTTGATGTTTGTGATCGTTTAGACATAAAAAACTTATTAGAAATAAAAAAAGATAAATTTAATATTGTCAAAATAATGCATGAAACAAAACATTTAGATAACGAAACAAAACAAATGGTTAGAAGTTTTTTTGACTTCTTACTTAAATATTGTATTTCAGATATAAAAGAAAAGATAACAGAATATAATTAGTTTCTTCCAAAAACTTTCAGAAGAAACTAATTTTTGTATATTGTTTTGTTAAAAAATACTTAAATTGAATGAAATAATTTAATTGACAAATAAAAAAAGTAGTATGTTATACTATTCTTGTAATAAAAGAATAGGAGTAAATATATGAAAAAGAATTTCAAAACAAAAAATAAAGGATTTACGTTAATAGAATTATTAGCAGTAATAGTAATCTTAGCAGTCATTGCTTTAATAGCCGTACCACAAATATTAAATATTTTAAATAGGGCAAGAAAAAGTGCTGCTGAGGATTCAACATCAGGAATAGCAAAATCAGCAGAAACATTTGTAACAAATTTTATGTTAAAGAATTATGGAGGATTTCCAGATGGTACAGTAACATTTAACTGTACAAGTAGTGGCTGTAAATTATCAAGTACATTAACAGGATATAATACAGATAATTTAGAAGAATTAGATTTTAAAGGAACAAAACCAACAAGTGGAACAGTAAAAATCACAGATAATGGAAAGAAAGTAACAGCAAGTAATTTAAATATAAATGGATTTATATGTAATTATGATGGAGAGAAAGCAAGTTGTGGAGATAGTGGAGAAGTAGTAGAAGCAACTAATGGATCAACTGTAATAACAAGTGATGAATTTGCATCAAATGGAATAACAGAAGGCTATGAAGGAGTATTAGCAATCGTCTATTTAGATCCAACTGATTTAAGTGCAACTTGTAATGAAGAAAATTCAGATAGTACAACAGGAACAAATACAGGTTGTATGAAATGGTATGCGTATAAAGATGAAAATAATCAGTATACCATGATAGCAGACCATAATATAACGGGTGCAGTAGCATGGTATGCTGAAGATTATGATAATACGCAAGGTCCAAAAACAGCATTAGAAGAATTACAAAAAGCAACAACAGGGTGGGATAGTAAATTAGTAGCACCAACTCCCTATACAGCAAGTTGGACATATCATGATGAATCACATTCATATACAATAAATTATGCAGAATATGGAAATAAAGCAAGATTAATAAGTGCCGAAGAGGTAAATAAGATAACATTAAATGAAGATAGTGATTTAGACCACTTAGTAAGCTTAGTAAGAATTGATCGAGATAAATATGCATGGCTGCTTGATAATATTGGTTCACAATTTAAAAATCGTGGATATTGGACTTCTTCGCCGTCTCTTCATGACAATGGGTACGCGTGGCAGGTGGCCTACGGTGGCGACTTGAGGGATTACACGGTCACCATAATTAACGATTATGGTGTGCGCCCAGTTATAACAGTAAAAAAATCCGATTTAGAAATTGATTAAACTTTAACTATATTTCTCAATTTTAATAAAGCATAAATATTTATAATAGCTAAAATAGCTATAAAAGTATCAATAATATTCCAAAGGAAATTAGATGAAATTATGCAACCAATAAATAAAAATATGAGTGTTACTATTTTAGAAATAGTAAGCCATATTTTTTTTATATTTGACATAAAAAACTTCAAATTAGATTCTATATAATAATATCCAGTCAAAATAGTTGAAAAAGCAAACAAAATAATAGATATAAAAATTATAATATTTCCAAATACACCTAAATGATAATTAAAAGCATACTGTGCTACTTCAATTCCATTAATATCATTAATATTTAATATATTATAATTAGATGTCAAAATTATAAGAGCCGTAGAAGTACAAATCAATAGAGTAGTTATATATATACCTAACATTTGTACAAATCCAACTACCTTTGGATTATTATTAGTAGTAGCTGATGAGGCAATACTACCAGTACCTAATCCTGATTCATTAGCGAATATTCCTCTTTGAATACCAATAATTAAAGTAGTTAAAAAGCCTGTTGAAAATGACTTAAAATTAAAAGCACTTTTTAAAATTATTATTAGAATATTAGGAATTAATTTTAAATTTTTTATAACAACAATAATAGATACTAATAAATAAATTAAAGTCATTATTGGTACAATTTTATTTGAAACATTGCTAATTTTCTTAATACCACCAAATATAATCATAGACGTAAATAAACATAAAATAATTCCAATAACAATATTACTTATGTTAAAAGTTTCATTTATAGCTTTAGAAATAGTATTAGCTTGAATAGGAATAAATCCAATTAAATAACAAATTATAATTATAATTGAACAAAAAATAGCTAATTTTTTTTTATTCAATCCTTTTTTTATATAATAACTGGGACCACCTTTATAAATATTATTTTCATCTTTTTCTTTATAAAGTGTTCCAATATATGACTCGGCATAGGTATTGGCAGCTGAAATAAAGGCAATCACCCACATCCAAAATATTGTACCTGGTCCACCAATATATATTGCCATTGCCACTCCAGCAATACTTCCTACTCCTATTTTACCAGCTAAATCCAAAAATAAAGTTGTTAGAGGACTTAATCCTTTACTTTCTTTTTTTAAAGTATTTTTAATAATTTGTTTTAGATTTAATTGAACAAAATTTAATTCAATTGAAAAATATAATCCAGAAGTAATAATTAATGCAGAAGCTATAGCCCAAAGCAATTTATTTATTATCATTTTTAGTCTCCTTTATTTATTTTATAAAAAAATACTTCGTACTATTCTATTTATGATTTGACAATAAAAGACAATTGCTAATTTTTATAAATAATGATACAATATCAATAGTAAAGGAAGTGATGACTTGTTAAAACATAAAGGTGAACAAAATACTGTTCAAACAATTTTAAAAAGTTTATTAGTTTTATTGCTTTTAACACTTCAAATTCTAGTTATCATTTTCTTATACAATAGTACAAATAATTTATTTGTATATGCAGAATCTATATTTGATATTATAAAACTATGTTCAGTTTTATATATCGTTCATAAACCAACTAACCCATCATATAAGCTGATTTGGATTATTTTAATTACTTTACTACCGGTTCTAGGAATTTCTTTATTTATTTTATGGGGAAATACTGGTATCCCAATTTTTATCAGAAAAAAATTAAAACAACAAACTAAATTAGCTAATAACTTTTTAGAATTAAAAAAAGATGATTATTTAATTTTAAAAGAAATAGATCCTTTTAAATATAAGCAAGCTTGTTTTCTAACTAATACGACAGATATGCCAGTTTATCGTAGCAACAATATTGAATATTTAAACATAGGTGAAATTTATTTTGAAAGATTATTAAATGATATAAAAAATGCCGAAAAATACATTTTTCTAGAATATTTCATTATTTCTAAAAGTTATATGTGGGATACTTTATTTGAAGTATTAAAAGAAAAAAGTATAAATGGTGTGAAAATCTATATTTTAACCGATCAAATAGGTAGTAATATTAGATTACCTAAAGAATACAAAAACAATTTTAATTTAGAAAATATTTTTACCAAACAATTTAATCCAATTTTACCATTTATTTCTTTACATCTAAATTATCGAGATCATAGAAAAATAGCTGTTATTGATGGTACAATAGCGTATACTGGTGGTATTAATATTGGTGATGAATATATTAACAAAACCTCAAATCTAGGTCATTGGAAAGATTTTGGTGTCCGATTAACAGGTAAATCAGTGGCAAGCTTTGTTGCCATGTTTATCAAAATGTGGAATATTACTAATAAAGATTATCAACTTAATTATGATGATTTCACTGTAGAATCGCCGAATTATCCAAATGACGATAATGGCTTTCTTTTACCTTTTTGTGATTCGCCATTGAATCATAAAAATCCAGCCGAAAATACATATATAAATATGATCAATAGTGCTAAGAAAAGTGTTTATATTACAACACCATATTTAATTTTATCAAATGAAATGATAATAACCTTAGTAAATGCTGCTTATAGTGGAATTGATGTTAGAATTATTATTCCTCACATACCTGATAAAAAAATTGTTTTCGCTTTATCTAGAGCATTCTACGATAAACTTTTAAAAGCCGGTGTTAAAATATATGAATATAAACCTGGTTTTATACATGGCAAGTCATGTATCATTGACGGTCAAACTGCCTTAATAGGTACAATTAATTTTGATTTTAGAAGTCTATATTTACATTATGAATGTGGTGTTTGGTTTTATAACACTGGACTTGAAAAAAAAGTCCAAGAAGATTTTTTGAATTCACAAGAAAAATCAATTCAAATAAAATTAGAAAGTTGGAAAAAACGTTCCATTTTTAAAAAAATTTTTGAGGCAATATTGGTTACAATTGCGCCTTTATTATAGGAGGAGAAAGTATGGGTTTAAGATTTCATAAAACAATTAAGTTAGGACCACTTAATATTAATTTAAGCAAAAGTGGTGTTGGTTTTAGTGTTGGTACTAAAGGTGCCCGTGTTGGAAGAACGGCGAAAGGCAATATTAGAACCACCGTTGGAATTCCTGGAACTGGAATTTCTTATGTAACTGAAAAAAGTACTAAGAAAAAAAAGTAATATATATAAAATCTCTTTTCATTATAAGGAGATTTTTTTAAAAAAAATTTTATATTGACAATTAATTATTAATGTGGCAAAATAATACGTAAATTATTTATTAATAAATTTTTCAAGGAGAGTGCATATATGAATGATAATAATCATTTATCCATTCAAAAAATATATAGTATCATATTACCGTTGATAGATAAGCTATATAATGAATATAATTATTCAGAAATTACTAAACAAGAATACAACGCAATTATAATGTCGACTATTAGTCAAAATATTAACAATTTAGAAAATACTAAATCTGATTATTTAAATACTTATTTTGAAAGATATTTTATAACTAATTTAAACGAATACGTTACATCAAAAATGTCAAATGAAAAAAACTCATATAGAATTATTTCTAATTATATAAACAATAATATAAAATTATCAAATGATTATGAAAATTGTTTAGAACAATTTAGAAAAATCATTCGCTTTTTCAATAATTTAAACTATAATCCACAACCTGATTTATATATTAATTTAATAAATTCTAATGAGATAATGAATAATTTACTAAAGATCATTATAGATAATAATTTACAACAAAATAATATTCAACAAATATTTTATGGTGAAATATCAAATTCAATCTTAGAAATATATTGTGATTTAAATCAAATTGATTTGCCTGAAAATTTATCTAGAACAACGACAGATACTCAATTAAATGAACAAATATTAAATGCTCATTATGATAGAGATATGCTCCAAAAATATTATAAAGCTATTTCCCAACCATTGTTGACTAAAGAAGAAGAAATTAATTTATTTAATAAAAAAGCCAGTGGTGATCGTCTAGCAAGAAAAGAATTAATTGAGAGAAATTTAAAGTTAGTTGTTAGTATCGCTAATCGATATAGAATTGATAATGTACCTTTTTTTGACATTATTGAAGATGGTAATCTTGGTTTAATCAAGGCCATTGAAAAATATGATGTAACAAAAAATTGTAAATTTTCAACTTATGCGACTTGGTGGATTAGAAGAGAAATTGTTAATTCTTTAAAATATCAAAGTAAAAATGTTAAAATATCAAATAATTTTTTTGCCAGAATACATAAATATAGAGAAATAGAGAAAGAATTGACCATAAAATTAGGTAGAGTTCCATCTATCGGTGAAATTGCCCAAGAATTAGGTTTAAATATTAATGATGTAATATTAATTAAAGATATATTAAAAGATACAATTAGTCTAAATGAAAATATTAAAGAAGATGCCGATGAAACATTAATAGATTTTATAGCGTCAAACGATGATGTTGAACAAGATGCCATTGATTCGATAAGTAATCGAAATTTAATTTGTCTTTTAAAAAACAATTTATCGCCTAAAGAGTTTAATATATTAACTATGTCTTTTGGTCTTAACGGTTCAAATCGCTATACTGATAATGCAATAGGAAAAAAACTTGGTGTCACTAGACAATATATAAATCTTGTAAAACAAAGAGCATTATTAAAAGCCAAAAGAATGCTGGATGATGAAAATAATAATGATATATTACCAAAAATTAAATCTAAAAAAAGAAATGAGGTATAATAATGAGTAGTTATATTAATGATGAAGAATACATTAAACAAAAATATCTAGAATTATTGAAAAGTAACCAAGAAATTCTTTTCTTAGAACCAATGTCAAATAAAAGAATCACTAATATTTGTGATATCGTAAAACAAAATTATTCTGATATTAATGCATTTACTATAAAATATAAAGAAAATAAATATTTAGTTTTAAGACATAAAATTCATTACGAAGAATATTTTAATGTATCAGAATATATAAAAAAAGGTCATCAAGCCTATAGTATAGAAAATTATGATGATTGTATTGATTATTTTCAAAAAGTTATAACTTTTGGTATTCCAAAAGCAAATGTATATGCCAAATTAGGATTATCTTATTATAAGAAAAAATTATTTAAAGAAGCAGCTGAATACTTAATGATTGCAAATTACATTAATTCAAAAGAAAATAAGAGTTACGACTTTACAAATTTAATTGAAATATCACTAAAAAAAGCTAACGAACAATATAAACCTTATATTCAAATGGAAGCTTCTGATTTCACAGAAAAAAAACAAAATTATTATAATTTAGAAAATGTTGAAGAAGTGGCAAAAATAATCTCTAATGGTCAAAGTATTCAAAAGACTTTAAATGACTTTCAATTAGATAGCGAACAACAAAACCTAATGCTCTTAATTTTTGCTCAAAACTGTTATACTCAAGAAAATTATGAAATAGGTGATAAATTTTTAAACATCGTTGAAAAAAACAAAAATAAAACACCATTAGTAAAATCGGTAATAACAGAACTTAAAAAAAATAGACTTTTCTATGCTAATAGAAAAGAAGAATCAAAGCCATTAATACTAACATATAATATAAAAAAATAAAGTTAACCGAATAATCAAAGTGTTAACTTTTTTTGTTGAACTAAAAATTAGAAAATAAAAAAAATTTCTTATAAAAAAAGGAATTAAGCCAAGAAATTTATATATTAATATTAGATATAATAATTAAAAACTTTCACCTTATTTCGACAAGATATCTTTTTTTTTAGTGTGATAATATAATCGGTGATAAAAATGAGATTAAAAATATGGGTATCAGTAGTACTTGCGATTGTAACAGGGGTATTATTAGGCAAATTTATGTTAAATCAATATAATTCCGAATATGAACTAACACCTGTCTTTAATCCTGGAACCGAACAATACTATTTTCTAAAACAAGGAGAATATGACAGTTTTGAAACCATGGAAGAAAATATGATGAGTTTTGATTATTATATTTATGAAGAAAAAGAAGGCAAATTTATAACTTATGTTGGAATTACAAAAAATTATGATAATATGGTCAAAATACAAGGTTATTTTACCAATGCTGGATATACTATATATGTAACAGAGGTACATTTTGATAATGAAGCCTTTTCAACTATTATGGATCAATACGATTTAATGCTTCATGAAACAGAAGATAATCAAACAATTAAAGGTATCTGTACACAAGTTTTAGCCAAATATGAGGAGTTGATAATAAATAGTGACAGTTCTAATTAAAGATATACCAAAAAATGATCGACCAATCGAACGTTTAGTAAATTACGGTGCCGAATTTTTAAGCAATATTGAATTACTTACCATTTTAATTAAAACCGGTACTAAAACCAAATCAGCTAAAACCTTAGCTGAGGAAATATTAAAAAATACCGATAATATTCAAGATTTAAACGATATTAATTTAGAAACCTTAAACCAAATAAAAGGAATAGGTGTTACCAAATCAGCTAGCATTTTAGCAGCCATTGAATTAGGAAAAAGATTAAATAACGACTTACCAATTTTAAATAATTTAAAAATTACTAGTAGTGATATAGTATTTGAGTATTATCGACACAAAATTGGTAATAAAAAACAAGAACATTTTTATTGTATTTACTTAGATACAACTAAAAAAGTTATTAAAGATAAACTTCTTTTTATCGGTACTATCAATCAAAGTATCGTTCATCCACGTGAGATATTCAAAGAAGCATATTTACTTAGTGCTTCTAGTATTATTTGCGTTCATAACCACCCAGCTGGTTCTATTTTTCCAAGCAAAGAAGATATAAAATTAACAGACAAATTAGTGGAAATTGGAAATCTACTTGGTGTTAAAATTGTTGATCACGTTATAATTACGCAAAATAATTATTATAGTTTTTTTGAAAATAATGATATTAGGTGATAAAATGCGAAATAAAAAAAACAAAAACAAGAAAAATATATTTATCTTAATTATAGTAATTATTATTTTATTATTTTCACTTGTTATAATTATTGATGATAATCGTAAATTAACTAACCTTGAAAAAATATTTAAAGATAGTTTCTTTACTATAAGTAATATTTTATCAATACCATTTCAGAAAATAAAAGAAAATATTTCAGATATAAATAACTATGAAAAAGAAAAAAATGCGATTGAAAGTTTAACTATCAATCAAGAATTATTAGAAGAAAATAATGAATTAAAACAATTATTAGAGCTAAATCATACTCTAAACGAAAGAGAATATATAAATGCTAGTGTCATTAATAGAAATATTGACTATTGGTTTAACGAATTAACGATTAACAAAGGAACTAAAGATGGTATAAGTGAAAATATGGCTGTTATAACCTCAAAAGGTTTAATTGGTCAAACAATAAAAGTTACTAAAAATACAGCTATTGTTAAATTATTAACAAATAATAAATTTGAAAATAAAATCTCCGTAAAAATATCCTATGAAGATAAATTTGTTTATGGTCTATTATCTAGTTATAAAGATGGTTATTTTATTGTAGATGGCATTAGTAATAATATTGATATTATTAAAGGTGCAACTGTCACTACCAGTGGGCTTAGTCAATTATTTCCAAGTGGTATTTTAATTGGTTACGTTGAAGATATTAGTACTGATAATTTTGATTTGGCCAAAACACTTAAAATAAAAAGTGACGTCGATTTTAATGATATATATTATGTAACAATTTTAAAAAGAAATGTAGATGAAGAAAATGATTAAATTATTTTTTCTTATTGTAATCTCTTTTATTTTAGAAACTAATTTATCACTATTTATCAATTTAAACACTAATTTATTTAATAGCTTATTTGTTTTATCATCATTAATTATTATCAATGATTTCATAAAAGCAAAAACAAAGTTTTATTTTTTAGCTATTATCTTAGGGCTTATCTATGATATTATTTTCACTTCTAAAATTGGTTTTAATCTAATAACCTTTTTAATTACTGCTATCTTTATAAAAAATATTGACTATTTATTTAAGACAAAAATAAATATTATAAAATATTTAAATATCATCATATTTTATCGTTTTATTGGCTATAGTATTCTACTTTTAATTGGTTATTTCAATTTTGATATTATATTTTTTCTAAGAAGTATTTATAGTTCACTTATCATAAATATAATATATATTATCATTTTAAAAAAAATAATAGTCTAAAAACAAAAATAAATTCATATATATTTGATAGGTGATATTATGAATCAAAGCGATATAGATGAAATAAAAAAAAGAATCAAAAATAAAAGATTAATTCAAGAAAAATATCAAGAACCAAAAAAAACAAATAATATCTATAAATTCAGTATCAAAATTTTAATTGTTGTTTTATTAACTATATCAACATTAATTATTTTAAAAAAATATCCTAATTTAAAAAATAAATTCTATAGCGAAATATACGAAAAAAATATTTCATTTGCGTCAATAAATAACCTATACCAAAAAACTTTTGGTAATCCTATTCCTTTTAGTGAATATTTTAAAAACAAAACAGAAGCCGTTTTTAACGAAAAAATAAAATACTATCAAACAGAAGATTACCAAGATGGTGTTAAACTAACTGTTGATAATAATTACTTAGTGCCCAATATTGAAAGCGGTATGGTTATTTTTATTGGAGATAAAGAAAATTATCCTAATACAATCATTGTTGAACAAGTAAATGGCATCGATGTTTGGTATTCAAATATCGAAAATGTTACAGTTAATTTATATGATTATATTGATAAAGGTAAGTTAATTGGATCAACAATAGATAATAAACTAAACTTAGTTTTTAAAAAAAATGGAGAAATTTTAAATTATAATGACTATCTTTAAAATTCATATTTTATATTGGCTTATGACTATAATTTGTGTTTTAACAGGATATTTTAAGCCATTTTTATATTTCAGTTTACTTATAATTATTCACGAAATAGGACATTTAACAGGAGCCATAATCTATAAATGGAAAATACAAAAAGTAATTATTTTACCATTTGGTGGTATTACAATCTTTAATGAATACATAAGTAAAAGTTTATTTGAAGAATTTATTATTTTAATTATGGGGCCATTATTTCAAATTATCTTTTACTTTTCTTATACTAAAATATTTGGTTTCAATAACTTATTATTTTCTTATCATTATACACTATTATTTTTTAATTTATTACCAATTTATCCACTAGATGGTTATAAATTAATGAATTTATTTTTTAATAAAATACTATCCTTTAAAACAAGCCATTTATTAACAATGATTATATCAAATATAACCGTTATTTTAATTTTAACTATAACCATTATTTATAAGTTTAATTTAATAATGCTTATAGCTCTAATATTTTTATTATATAAAAATGTTGAAGAAATTTCTAAACATGAATTTATTTTTAATAAATTTCTCTTAGAACGGTATTTATATAATATTAATTTAAAAAAAACTAAAATAATTAAATCAAATAATCCTAAAAAAATGAAAAGAGAATATAAACATTTATTTTACTATAATCAAAAATATGAAACAGAAAAAAGTTTTTTAAAGAAAAAGTTTGACTTTAAAACAAAAATATGCTAAAATTTCATAGTGTGTAGAGCCTCTCTCTACAACCGCACAGAAATAGGTTTAAAACATTTTTATGTACCTTAATGGCGAGTCTTAGATATACTATAAAGGAGGTTAAATATGAAAGCTGTAATTGAAACTGGTGGAAAACAATATACCGTAGAAAATGGTACAATTCTTTATGTTGAGAAACTTGATGCCGAAGTTGGTAAAACTGTTAAATTCGATAAAGTTTTAATGGTTGATGACAAAGTTGGTACTCCATATTTAAATGCTAGCGTAACTGCTGAAGTATTAAAACATGGAAAAAACAAAAAAATCAAAGTATTCAAATACAATCAAAAGAAAAATTACCATAGAACTCAAGGACACCGTCAACCATATACTAAAGTTGAAATTAAGAAAATAGAGTGTAAATAATATGATTAACATCAAAATTAATAAAAATAAAGAATTTATTAATGAAATTATTATAAATGGACATTCTAATTACGATGAATATGGTAAAGATATTGTCTGTGCTAGTGTTAGTAGTATTGCTATAACAACTGTCAATGCAATCATTAGAATAGATAATAAAGCCATAAACTATGAAGAAAATGATGGCTATTTAAAAATAAAAATATTAAAGCACGATAAATATATTGATTTATTACTTTTAAATATGCTAGATTTATTAACTAAACTAGAAAAACAATATCAAAAAAATCTTAAAATTATGTAATAAAGGAGGTGTATCATGAACTTAATGCAATTAAACATTCAACTATTTGCCCATAAAAAAGGACAAGGTTCTACTAAAAATGGTCGTGATTCAATTGCCAAAAGATTAGGTGCAAAAGCAGCTGATGGCGAATTTGTAACTGGCGGTTCAATCCTATATCGTCAACGTGGAACAAAAATTTACCCTGGTAAGAATGTTGGAATTGGCTCAGATGATACAGTTTATGCTAAAATAGATGGCTATGTAAAATTTGAAAGAATGGGTAAGGATAAAAAACAAGTAAGTATTTATCCAGAAAGAGTATAAATAATTATATAAATTAGATTATTGAAATTTCAATAGTCTTTTTTTTGTATAGAAATGCTATTTAAACAAAAAATTGATTTACCAATTAAATAAACTAATCTTTATTTATATAAAAAACTTGCATTTTCTAAATATTATATTATAATAGTTATCATTAAATTATGAGTTATTTTGGGGGGGTATTAACATGATTGATGATTTAAAAATAATAAAGAAAAAATATGGCGAAAAAATGAGCCATTTATGTCGTGAATTATTTCCAACTATATTGGAAAAAGAAGGATTATTATCTAAATTATTAATGGAAAATTTTGCCGAAAGTCATTTTTTATATGATGATATAAAAGAAAGTGATTTAATATATAAATTTAAAGATTTTATTTATAGAAAATATGATGAAAATAATCAACTTAAAAATGATAATAGTGATGAAAATATAAAAACACCACAAGAATTATTAAATGAAGTTGGATATGATTTATATGAGTGTCTAACTGAAGAAGATATTCAACAGTTTAAAAAATATTATGCTAAAGGTGAAGAATTATGTACTTTTAATGGTGGTAGATTAAATCGTTGTCGTGTGTTTTTTGCAGTAAAAAAAGATGTAGATAATATTAAAAGGGAAGATTTTAAAAATCCTAAAAGACAAGATTTATATGGTACATCAGTAATTAGTATTCAATTTATGAGGGATGGCACAAACCATTTATCAATTAAAAATCGGTATAATCATCGTGTCGTTAATCCTGATGCCACTTTTTCGAATAATTTAGATAATATAGTTGCAGGATTAACTGAAAGTTTTGAAAAAATATATGATATTATACAAAAAAGTCCAAGTAATAATTTTGAAATACCTAATTATGTCAGAGCAAATGATGGAAAATATTATAAATATAATTATGAAATAAATAATATTTATTATTGTCCTAATAATATTATAGTTGATAATTTTAATGTAAAACAATATGATAAAGAAAAATATATTATTTTAGATTATTTTATTTTAGATTTACAAAATAAAACTATTAATTTATATGATGATAAAGGTATTGATGATGATTTTGTTACTATTTTGGATCATATTGAAAAAATTAGGGTAGAGAGCAAAAATAATCAAAAATTTTTAATTATACAATCTAAAATTTGCGAAAATATAATTATTATTTTAAATCAAAATAATCAAATATATGCATTGAAACAATTTAATGCATCAAACTTAAAGGAAATAGGTAATTATGTATTATTTTATAATAATTCTTTAGAATACCTTGACCTGCCAAGTTTAGAAAAAATAGGATATGGTTTTCTCGCTAATAATAATATTTTAAAACAATTTAATGCTCCAAACTTAAAGGAAATAGGTAATTATGTATTATTTTATAATAATTCTTTAGAGTATCTTGATTTACCAAATTTAGAAAAATTAAGAAATGGATTCTTATATTCAAACAATACTTTAAAACAATTTAATGCTCCAAACTTAAAGGAAATAGGTAATCATGTATTAAATGACAATAATTCATTGCAACAATTTAGTGCCCCAAAATTAAAGGAAATTGGTAATTTTGTGTTATGTGATAATAATTCTTTAGAATACCTTGAATTGCCAAGTTTAGAAACAGTAGGACGTGATTTTTTAAGTAATCATAAAAAATTTGGGTATTTATTTACTGATAATAACAAAGATGACAAAATAAAAAAGAAGGTATTAAAATAATTGATAATTTAAAATTAAAAATATTCTAACATATAAAATATTAAGTAAAATAAAAAATGTTTAGTCAGACAACTACTATCTGATTTTAAATTTACCTTAATAGATAAGTGCCAATTTATTGAAATAGAAGTATTTAAGTCTACATTTAAAAATTAATTTTAATTTTTGTTCAAATATAATAATTATTAAGAAAAAACAGTTATTTAATTTAGAGTAAAATATTGCATGTTGTATAGTTGCGATATTTTTTATTTGAGTGTATAATTAAATATGGTGATTTTATGATTCGTATTAGTTTAATAATTACCTTAATATGTACTTTAATTGACCAAATAGTTAAAATAATTATTGTTGGAACAATGACAACCCACAGTTCATATTCCATAATTCCTAACTTTTTTTCAATAACTTATGTTGAAAATGATGGAGCTGCTTGGAGTATTTTTAGTGGTAATCGAATATTTTTAATTATAATTTCACTAATTGCTCTTATATTAATTTACTTATATTTTATTAAAAATAAAAATATGAATAAATTTGAATTTATAAATTATAGTATTCTTTTGGGAGGGATTATTGGTAATTTGTTAGATCGAATAAAATATGGAAAAGTAATTGATTATTTAGACTTTAAAATATTTAATTATGATTTCCCAGTTTTTAATTTTGCTGATATGTGTATTGTTATATCAATTATTTTACTTGTTATATATAGTTTTAAGGATGGAATAAAAAATGCAAACAATAAAAATCAATGAAGATAATCAAAGAATTGATAATTATTTAATCAAAGTTTTAAATATTTCAAGAGGTAAAATTCAAAAAATGATTAAGGAACAATATATAAAAGTAAATGATAAAATAACCAAAAACAGTTATATATTAAAAGCTAATGATATTATAACTGTTGCCGATTATCAAGAAGAATTACCAAATATCATACCAGAAAAAATGGATCTTAAAATTGTCTATGAAGATGATGATGTCATAATTATTAATAAAGATAATGGTGTTGTTGTTCATCCAGCCGTTGGTAATCACGAACATACCTTAGTAAATGGAATTATGTACCATTCAAAAGAATTAAGTGATATAAATGGTGAATTTAGACCAGGTATCGTTCATCGCATTGACGCTTATACAACAGGGCTTCTCATGATTGCTAAGAACAATAAAGCACATGAATTTTTAGCCAAACAATTAGAAAAAAAGACAACAACTAGGAAATATATTGCGTTAGTTTGGGGGATTATCAAAGAAGATTCCGCAACTATTGATGCCCCAATTGGTCGAGATAAAAATGATCGTAAAAAAATGGCTGTAACTGATGAAAATGGTAAAAAAGCCATTACCCATTTTAAAGTATTAAAAAGATTTAAAAATGCTAGTTTAATCGAAGTTGAATTAGAAACAGGTCGTACTCATCAAATCCGTGTTCACATGAATTATATTGGACATCCCGTTGTCAATGACCCAGTCTATGGACATCGTAAAAAAATTGATGACAGTGGCCAATGCCTACATGCCAAAACATTAGGCTTTATTCATCCAACAACTAAAAAATATATGGAATTTGATAGTGAATTACCTGAATGTTTTACTAATATCTTATCAATGTTCAAGGAGGATAAAATATGAATATGACAGTTAATGAATTAGATGAAAAAGTAATGAAATTACTCCATTTTTTCATTACTGAGCAAGGATATAATCCTATTATTTTACATGGAGCAAAAAACGAAATTTGGCTTGAAAATTTAGAATCAGATTATAATATTGTTAGAATTGTTACAAATTATATTCATAATGATGAACAATTTAATTTTGACTTGTTTAAAACAAATCAAATTGTTAAAAAAATCAAGAAAAAAACATTATCAATGAACTTAAAAACATTAAGTATTTTCTTAAATTTAGGTGATAACGTCGATGAAGTAAATAAAGATAATTACAATTTTGGTAATATTGATTGTGTTGAAATAAAAGAAATGAACGACTTTAAAAACTACGATTTTATTACGGAAGTCTTTCCAAATATTACATCAGCTACTGACTTTAAAGAAAAAGGTGCCGAATTATTTATAAAAATTACCAAAGATATAAACCGTAAAAATGAAGAAGAAACAACACAAGCCGAAGAATTATTTAAAGTAAAAAAACCAGTCATAACTTATATTATTATTGCGTTAAATATTATTGTTTTCTTACTAACTTATATTTTTGGTAAAGGCAGTACTGATGCGAACACATTAGTAGATTTTGGTGGTTTATATAAAGCTGCCGTTGTCGGTAAGTATGGTGTATATGAATTATATCGTTTAGTTACATCTATTTTTTTACATAATGGCATTTTCCATTTGCTATTTAATATGTATGCTTTATATATTTTAGGGCCACAATTAGAAAGCTTTTTTGGTAAATTTAAATTTACTTTAATCTATTTAATTAGTGGTATAGCTGGCAATTTACTAAGTTTACTATTTATATCAAATAATACCGTTAGTGTTGGAGCAAGTGGTGCTATTTTTGGACTAATGGGTGCTCTTTTATATTTTGGATATCATTACCGTGTTTACTTAGGAAGTGTTATTCGTTCCCAAATAATTCCTATTATTATTTTGAATTTAATTTTAGGACTTTTAATATCTGGTGTCAATAATTTTGCGCATATTGGAGGTTTAGTAGGTGGTGTACTTACTGCTATGATGGTTGGTATTAAATATAAATCGACAACTAACGATAAAATAAATGGCTTAATCATGAATATAATTTATTTTGGTTTTATCATTTATATGGTATATTTTAGATAAAATGAATTATCAAGTAAAACTAGAAGAAATAATAAAAGAAAATCAAACAAAAAATTATATTCCAACTCTTCTTTTACACAGTTGTTGTGCTCCATGTAGTAGCTACTGTTTGGAATATTTATCAAATTATTTTAAAATAACTATTTTTTACTATAATCCAAATATAACAGATGAAGAAGAATATTTAAAACGTGTAAAAGAACAACAGAGATTAATTAAAGAACTACCTTGCAAATATCCTATTGATTTCATCGAAGGTGATTATGAACCAGACGTTTTTCTTAATATGGCAAAAGGATTGGAAACAGTTCCAGAAAGAGGTATTCGTTGTTTTAAATGTTATGAACTTCGAATGGATAAGACAGCTAAACTAGCCGAAAAATTAAAATATGATTACTTTACAACAACCTTATCATTAAGTCCTTATAAAAATGCTAATAAAATAAATGAAATAGGAACTAAATTAGAAAATAAATATCAAACCAAATTTTTATATTCTGATTTTAAAAAGAAAAATGGTTATAAAAGGTCAATAGAATTATCAAATATATATAATTTATATCGACAAAATTATTGTGGTTGTATATATTCTAAAAGAAAAATATAATAATTTATAAAAACAAAAAAGATATAAAATTTCAATAAACTATTTATATCTTTTTTAATTGTTAATTTTTTCTTTAATTTTTTCTGTGTTTTTAAAACTCACTTTAGCAATCTCGTCCAATTTTTCAATACCATACTTCTTTACAATTTTAACGCCGACCTCATCGACACTAGTAGAAGCTCCCTTTGGTAATAATATACCTAAATTCTCACTTAATTTAGAAAATTCTTTGATAAAAATATAACGACTTATAATAGAAGCACAGGCAACAGATAAGCACTTATCCTCAGCCTTAGTCATAAAAGTAATTTTTCGATATACATTAGGAATATCTTTTAAATAATTAAAGTAGACATAAGGTTTAGCAAATTCATCTACGACTACGTAATCATAATTTTTTACTTCATTAGTTAAATTATTTAAAACCTTATTATGCAAAATAGCTTTAATTTTATTCATATTAATATCTGAAGAATACTTTTGATTATACTCTTTGTTTGATAGTACTATACTATAATATTTAATTTTTTTTATTATTTTAGGTACAATTTCTAATATTTTTTCATCAGTTAATTTTTTTGAATCTTTAACACCAATTTCCTCTAAAAAAGAAATATCCTCCTTAGTTACATATGCACTAGTGACTACTATTGGTCCAAAATAATCACCAGTTCCAACTTCATCAGAACCAATCGAATTAGAATAATATATTTTAGGATTTATTACTATTTTTTCTTTTTCCTTTTTTTCTTTCTTTTCACTGTTAGTAGTTTCCACTTTTTTTAGAGGATTTAAATGCCTTTCACGTTCAATCCACATTTGAGCTGAAATATCTGCACTTATTCCTTGAAAAACAGCTTTACCAGATTCATAAAGTGTTACAACTGTATCTGCATCATCAGCCTGAAAAATCGCATAAGCAGGAGTTTTTGGCCTTTTAAATTCCTCAAAAAATTCTATCATTTCTTGTTTAGTATTTTCACTAACTTTTAAAGTAATTGTCACTTTCATCACCACCTTTATTTTATCACGATATTAAAAAAAAATAAAATACTTTATTTTTTCTTAAAAATGTAATATAATCATAATAGGGAAGGAATGAGAAAATTGAATATAGTTGATATAATTATAATAATATTGATTATTACGGGTTTAAGTTTAGGATATAGTCGAGGTTTTACAAAAGAGGTTGTTTGCTTTGCAAAATTTGCTCTTGCCTTAATAATCGCATTTTTATTTAAAAATCCATTATCTAAAATCATGTATCAGATTTTACCATTTTTTGAATTTGGAGGTATTTTTAAAGGATTAACAGCTATTAATATACTTCTATACGAATTAATTGCTTTTTTACTCGTTTTAGGTATATTAATGATAATTTTTAGAATGCTATTATTAGCAACTACTATTTTTGAAAAAATTTTAAATACGACTTTTATTTTAGGTCTACCAAGCAAAATATTAGGAATGCTAGTAGGAGGAATCCATTATTTTATAATTTCTTTTATTCTTCTTTTTGCCATTTCATTACCAATTTTTAAAGCATCAGATATTCTACAAGATTCAAAATTAAAAGAACCAATTTTAACTAAGACACCATTATTATCTGGTCTAGTATCCAAAACAGTAAATATTATTGATGAATTTGAAGAAATGCTAGAAGATTATAAAAGTGAAGATAATGTTGATGAATTAAATTTAAAAACGATCGATTTATTCTTAAAATACGATATTATTACAGTTGATTCTATTGAAACCTTAAATAGTAAAGGAAAATTACAAATAGATAATTTAGAGTCAATATTAAAAAAATATAGATAGGAGAACAATATGGAAATCAAACATGGAAATGAAAACAATTTTGATAATTTAACAAGTAAAGGATTAGTACTAGTTGATTTTTTTGCCAACTGGTGTGGACCTTGTCGAATGCTTGCTACTCAATTAGAAAATTTAGCCAATAACCGTTCTGAATTTGATATCGTCAAAATTAATGTTGATGAAAACCAAAATTTATCAAAAAAATACGGTATTATGAGTATTCCAGCTTTATTACTTTTTAAAGATGGAAACCTAATTGATAATAAAATAGGATATATGTCAGAAGAAGAAATTGAAAATTGGATTAATGAAAATAAATAATTTAGAAAATAAGGTGGTAATAATTATGAAAAATAAAACTGGATTTACTTTAGTCGAATTATTGGGTGTTATCGTTTTACTAGGTATTATTGCTCTTGTAGCTATACCTGCTATAACTAATACTGCCAATAAACAAAAAGAAAAAGTATATTATGATCAATTAAATGAATTAATAAGAGCGGCTCAAAATTGGACTACTGATGATGTTGAAGGCAAAATTGCTACATTAAAAAAATCTTGTAATAATTCTGTAACTGTAACTGTAAAACAATTACAAGATGGTAATAGTGATGGTAATAGTAATGGTAATAGTAATGTTTCATATTTAGCGGATAACTTTACTAATCCGAAAACAGGTGAAAATTTTGATATTAATGCTACTAAAGTTACTATTTATAAACAAGATAAAAATTATTTATATTGCGTAACTGCTGAGGAATGCAATAATTCAAAATTTGATGAATATAAAGATATAGCAAGTAGAATATGTTGCAATGGCTCAGATTTTACACAAAAATTAAATGCTTGCAAAGCATAAACAATATATACTAAAAACTACAACTTAAACTAAAATTAAACAATTTAAATCATAATAACAAAATTATAAAAAAGAAAGGAATTTATTATGTGTACTGCAATAACTTATCATACCAAAGATCATTATTTTGGAAGAAATTTAGATTTAGAATATTCATATAAAGAAACAGTGACAATTACTCCAAGAAATTATCCATTTAAATTTAGAAAAAAAGGTAACATCGATAAACATTACGCTATTATAGGTATGGCTTATGTAGCAAATGATTATCCTCTTTATTATGATGCTATTAATGAAAAAGGTGTCGGAATGGCAGGATTAAATTTTCCAACTAATGCCGACTATAAAGAAGAAAAAGCAGATATGGATAATATTGCTCCATTTGAATTTATACCTTGGATTTTATCACAATGTGCTAACCTTAATGAAGTAAAAAAATTATTAAATAAAATAAATATTGCTAAAATTAATTTTAGTGATGATTTACCAGCCTCGCCACTACATTGGATTATATGTGATAAAGATTCATCAATAACGGTTGAATGCATCAAAGAAGGTTTAAAGATCTATGACAATCAAGTAGGAATTCTTACAAATAATCCAACCTTTGATATTCACATGTTTAATTTAAATAACTATATGAATTTATCTATTGAGCAACCAACCAATAACTTTTCTAAAAAATTAAATTTAGAAACATATAGTCGTGGCATGGGTGCACTTGGACTACCTGGCGATTTATCATCGGCTTCACGTTTTGTTAAAGCTACATTTACCAAAATGAATTCTATCTCTGGTGATTCAGAGTCAGAAAGCATTAGTCAATTTTTCCATATTTTAGGTTCTGTTGAACAACAAAGAGGGTGTGTTCACATGGGTGAAGACCAATATGAAATTACCATCTATAGTTCATGTTGCAACCTAGATAAAGGAATTTATTATTATACAACTTATGAAAATAGTCAAATTACATGCGTGGATATGAACAAAGAAAACATTGATGGCTCAGAACTTATAAATTATGATTTAATCAAAGGACAACAAATATATCATCAAAATTAACATTGCAATAAATTTATAAAAAATATAGTTTACAATCAAAAATATTTTTAGCACTCATACTTGACAAGTGCCAAAAATAGTGATATATTATAAATGTAGTAAGAAAAGTAGTTACTACGGTACGAGCTTATATTAATGTGCTACCTAAAATGTTGGCAACACATAAAATGAAAGGAAGTAGATATATATGATGTTAGTACCAAGAAAAAGAGATTTCGATTTGTTTGATGATGTATTTAATGATTCTTTTTTCAAAATTAACGAAAGCAAAATTATGCAAACAGATATTAAAGAACATGATGATTCCTTTGAACTTTTGATTGATTTACCTGGTTTCAATAGAGAAGATATTAAAATGAATATTGAAGATGGTTATTTAATCATAAATGCCAAAACAAGCAACGATAATGAAGAAAAAGATCACAAAGGTAAATTTGTACGTAAAGAAAGATACTATGGAGAATGTTCAAGAAGTTTTTATATAGGTAATGATGTCGATGAAGAAGATATCAAAGCAAACTTTAAAAATGGTACATTAAGAATTGAAGTTCCTAAAAAAGAAGAAAGAAAACAAGTCGAAGAAAAAAAATATATTGAAATTAAAGACTAGTTGCCACTAGTTTTTTTTTATATTAGGAATTTTATTCTAAAAAATGTTAATTAATTATTGACGAACACAATTTCATGCACTATTATGTTAATACATATTTGGTGGTGATTTAAATATAAGATATTACGAATGTCCGAAATGTCATAATGAGTTAGATAGAGATTATAATGCTAGCAAAAATATCATGTTTGAAAGTTTAAAACAATATATGAAAGAAGTCAACATATGGACGAACTGCAATTCAAAACAAGGAAACTATGAATAAATTAAAATAATAAAAATTATCAAGTACGGTAGCGACTATCGGATTTTAAGTCTGCTTTAGCAGGTAGGAAACGATTCTTTGAAGCAGAAACATTTAAGTGTGAACTTAAATATTCAAAACTTGTTTTGAATTTTGTTCTGGTATAATAATATTATTAGGAATGATGTAAATTATGAAATATAAGGATATGAAAAGAGCTGTTGAATTATTAGAAACTGAATGGGATTTAGGTGAAAAAGAAAGCAGAGCAACTAGAAGACTATGTGCCTGAAAATATGAGAGATTATTTTTATGGGGAATTATCTATGTTAATTCTTGATAAATCATATAGAGGCAGAGTAATTGGCAAAAAAAAGTTATTAGAAATATTTGAACTAGCTAAAGTAAGTCATACTGAAATTGCTAGAATAGAATCTAGTATAAAAAGATTAAATAAATTTCAAATTGTAGGTTTTATTATTCAAGTTATTTCTTTTATTGGTTGTTTTTTTTAAAATTGATGCTTTTACAAATTGGTTTTGAATTGGTGCTTCATTGATAATTATAGGAGGAATATATTTCATTGATTAAAGAGATAAGAATCTCACAAGAAAACATCAGAATTTATATTTTTTTAGCTGTTGCCCAAGCTATGTTAGTTAGTTTAGCATTTGTAGTAGAATTTTGGATTAAAGATTTTTCTAGAAGATTTTCTACTATTACAGGCATATTTATAATAATTACTTTATGATTAATTATAACTTTAATAGTTGTAGAAAAACCAGTTATTTAATAGACAAACAATGTTTTTACAATGGCTTAAATATTTGTAAACTAACAGTCGAGATTATATGCATATATTTTATAGTATAATTGATTTGAGGTGAAAAGATTATGGATAATAATAAAATTGGAAAACATATTGCATCTCTTAGAAAAGAAAAAAAATTAACTCAACAGCAACTTGGCGATAAATTATTCGTAACTGATAAAGCAGTTAGTAAATGGGAGCGAGGTTTAAGTTTACCAGATATTACTATTCTTGAAAGATTAGCCGATGTCTTAGATACAGATATTTATAGTATTTTACAAGTTGAGAAAAAAAACAATTTAGATATTGAAAAGACCTTACATGAAGAAAGAAGAAAAATTAAAAACCAAATAAACAAAAAATTAATGATATATATACTACCAATCATTTTTATTGTTTCTATTGTTTTATATAAGTTAATTCCTTTTGGTTATGATATAGAACATGTTAGATATAATCATACTGAGGATAAATTAATAAATCTAGGTGTTCCAAAATTCTCTTTTTTAATGAAAAATAATGAAAATAGTTATTCTTATAAAAACTTTAGAGGAAAAAGTGTTTTAACAAGTGAAATAAAAAGTTATCTCAATACTTTAAAGCATATTTCTTGTAATAACACTACATATTTTTATGATGATGATGTTAACATTACTATTGTTGATTATTCAGTTAAGGGAAATATAATTTATAATACTATTTCTTATAATATTAGAAATGGAAATTATTGTAATGATTGGCAAATAAAAGAATATTCTAAAATATTAGGAAATTTAAATTCATTTCACACTTTATATACTGAAAAATCAAATTTAATGGTATATTTTTTACCTAGTTTGAAAATTGAAAACAATAAAAATGAATGGATTGCTACTTTAGATGTTTATTATAATGATGGAAAAACTAAAAAAATAATTGAAAGATCATCTGGAACATTTGAAATTATAAATGATGAATTGATTTATTATAGAACTAAAATTATGGAACATGAAGATAATATAGAGATTCCAAATGTTTCAACTTTTGTTATAAAAGAACAAAAGTTAATACTAAAAGAAAATTATTTAAAAGATTATGAAAAAAGTATAATTTTAAAATAGGTGATGATAATGAAAAAAATATTTAATAAGATAAGAGATAATATATTTATTTGTGATTTGCTCTTTATTGGTTTTAACATACTAATTAATTTTATCTTATATTTAATGAATATGAGATTTAGATTATGGCTTATTATTCTTATAATTTTAATCTCTGTTATTGGTTTTATAGTTGGTGTATTTCAACAAATATATAAATCTACTGATAATAAAAAGAAAGTTGTCATTTTTTCATTATTAGGTACTATACCTATAATAGTGCTTATTTCCATTTTCTTGCCTATTATAAGTTTTGCAACCATTTTTAGTTATAGACCTGAACATACCACAACTCTAGATAACCAAAAATATGTGGCAGTTGTTTCTTCATTTCTTCATGTTGATGTTGATTATTATGATTACTATGGATTTCTTTTAATGGGTACAAAAGTAAAAGTACATGGTGACTTTGGTAAAGGTGGATATGATCCTTTTGACAATCCAAATGTCCCAAATAGCGTTGAATATACATATTATGATAATAATGGTAAAATAAAATCTAAAAGAACAGAAACATTTGTTAAAGATAAAAATGGAAATATAATTGATAAAAATAATTATGATATAAATATAGATGACTCTAGTAATTTTAATGAAAATGATAATTATTTATTACCAGATAATGAAGAAGTACTATATGAAAAGAAATTTGACGATACTATATTAAGATTTGGTAAAGTTGATAATGTATTAGGGCAAAATATGTTAGTTCATGTTTTAAGAAGTAAAGATAATGGCAAAAATTTTTATATTGTATCTGATGATGTAATACAAGTCAGTAATGAGGCAAAATTCGTTTTTTTAAATGAGAACTTGGGGTTTGCAATTAATACTGGTAAAATCTATTTAGATAATAGTAAAACTGGGTTATATGTTACTATTGATAGTGGTAAAACTTTTACATC
>CANQIS010000003.1 GCA_947624115.1 uncultured Bacilli bacterium | reverse complement strand
AAAAAAACATAGATTAACCTTTATAAAATATAGGATAATTCTATGTCTTAAATTATTTTCATGTTTTTAACCTGTAAAAATAGAAAGTGTACTTGATAAAAGTGCGTTTTTATGTTATGATGAATATGTCAAGGAAACTTGCATAAAATAAAAAAGGAACATCCAATATTGCAGTGTTGAGTGTTGCCAAAAAATTTGGGTTCACCTAAGTCATTGCTGAGTTAGGTGATTTTCTTTTTATATTAAAACCATAAATAGTAATAATACTAATAGAAAGATAAGAATTACTAGAGAAAGAATTAAAAAATCCTTCTTGTTCATTATATCGCCTCCCTTCTTTTATGAAGTTTGGCAATCACCCAACTATTAAATGTTCCAAACATATTGTACCAAACAAATGTTCTTTGTTCAACACTTTTGCACTAAATTTATGACAATTGAGAAAACACACTTGCATATTGCCAACCATATGCGTGATTTAATTATTTTTTTTTAAAGGTGATAGCATGAAATATGAAATTGAATATATTCATAAAGTTAAAGATTTTAAAGATGTATGGGATATTGAAAGAAATTATTTAGAGCCATCAACCATTGCTAGTGTTGAACAAACTATATGTTGGGACAATAAGAATCATGATATACATATTTTTATTAGAGATATTCAAAATGATAAAATCGTGGGAGAGATAACTATTTTGCCCTTATCAAGCGAACAATTTAATAAATTTATGAAGAACGAATTAGAGGATACTGAAATAAATAGTTATACTTTATTAAAATACAAAAAAAATTCTTCTTATTATTTGTTGTTCTCTGCTATAGCCATTCATCCTACTTATAGAGATGAAAAATCAGTGTTAAGTTTATTGTTAAAAGGTTTAAAAGATAAATTAGATTATTTTTCTAATAATGGTATTAAATTTTTGAATATTTGTGCTGAGGGACAAACTTTAGATGGTCAAAAATTTATTGAAAGTTTTTTAAATTTGAAATTTAAACATTATACTAAAGAAGGTTATAAATTATATTCTTTTGAAAATACTGAACAACTAAATAATTGGTTACAAGTTTTTCTAAAATATATAGAAAATTATAAAAAAAATCATAATTTATAAAAGTTGTCGTACTCCTTCCTTTAGGGCACTATATTGATACCAAACTCGGACTTTTATGTTTCGAGTTTTAATATGTTTTAATTTATGATACAATATTTTTAGATTTAAATTGATATATTTGTCAATTAAGAAAAAATACTTGTATATTGGCAATATCAATATGTGTTTAGACAGTAGGTGGTAATGTGGCAATTGATTCTCATATGCATATTAATAGCATTATTTTAAATGACGAAAAAAAGTATATAGATTTTATAAATAATAATTCTGATATTGAAAGTGTTATTAATGTTGGATTAGATTTAAAATCCTCAAAAGAATCTATAAATATATCAGAATTAAATCCTAAATTTTATTCATCTGTAGGCATCCATCCATTATATGTTGAATCTCAAAATTTAGAAATTTTATATGATTTAGCAGATAATCCAAGAGTTGTAGCAATTGGTGAAATTGTATTAGATAATACTAAAAATAATTTTAATGAGCAAAAAAATATTTAATAAGACAAATTATAATAGCTCATGAATTACATTTACCTATAATTATTCATTCTAATAATTGCAATAAACAAATAATAGACATTTTTAAAAGATATGTAAAACCAAAGTATGGGTGTGTATTTCATTGCTTTCAACCAGATTTAGATGATTTAAAATATTTGGTAAGTAATGGTTATTATATATCATTTGCTGGCAGGATAACTTATAAGACAGCGAAAAAATCTATTGAGGTGGCAAAATTAGTTCCAAATGATTTATTTTTGGTTGAAACAGATAGCCCTTATATATCTCCAGAACCTTTAAGAGGAGAAACGAATCAAACAGCAAATATAAAATATATAATCAATAAACTTGCTGAAGTGAGACAAGGAAGTTATAGAGAAGTTGAAGAAATTACTAATAAAAATGCTAAAAGATTATTTAGAAAAATTAATTAAAAGTTGTTGTACTCCGTCCTTTAGGGCACAGTAAGTAATGTTCGAACTTTTAAAGCTTGGATTTAAAATATATAAGCATTAATTTCTATGGTTCTTTGTCAAGCGGTGTCGGTAATATTCATAACATTTGGCATTATGAACTTTTTCATTTATTAGGAATTTTTAATGTTTGTATTTTGTGAAAAAATAGAATTCTCTTTTTTTCTTTAATAAATAATGATAAAATATATTTATAAGATAATTTTTAAGTTATGAGGTGTTTATGAAAAGTAGAAATTTAAAGTTTGGTTTGATTTTTACAATATTTTTTAATGTTTCTATTGTAATAAGCTTGATAATTGGATTTTATTTGGTATTTTTTAAAATAGAGGTTCTAGATAGAATTGATAAAAAAACTTTTGTTGATTACATGGAAAATAAGGGTTGTAAGGTAGTTGATGTATTGAATGAAGAAGAATTGGATGGAATGGATGATTATTTAGTAACTACTAAAGATACTTGTCCTTATTTGATAAGTTATGCTACGTTTAATAATGAAAATGTTCTTCAAAAATTTTTTTAAATGTAAAAAATGATGTGGTAGAAAATAATCCTAATGTTAGAGAAAATTATAATGTTTCAATAAATAAATTTAAAGTGCATTACTATGAATATACAACTTATGGGGATTATTACAAAGCAATAGTTTATAATAATAATTCGATTTTATATGTAGCAGGAAGTAAAGAATATCGTGATGAAATAATAAATATTTACAAAGATTTGAATTATAAGTATGAATTAAACATGCAAGGTATGAAAGTAGTAGCGTTAGCATTTTATATTTTATTATTTATTATTATTGTAAGTATGTGGAAAACGCTAAAGAAAACACGAAACAAAGGATGGATTTCTCTTATTCCTTTATATAATATTTGGTGTTTATCTGATGATACTTTAGGTTCTCCTTGGTATTCTTTATTATTACTATTGCCGATTGGAAATTTTGTATTTATGTTTATGTTTTATTATAATATGGGAAAAGTATTTAATAAAGATGATTCTTATTGTGTATTAATGATGTTTTTTCCATCTGTTTTATGGCCATTGTTAGCTTTTGATGATTCAAAATATACTAAACAAGAAAAAAATAAGAGAACAAATATTTAATCAAGACAATAATGATTATATAAAAATTTCTGAAATAAATTCTAAAAATGAGATATCAGTTAGTAAAAAAAATATTTTTAATAAAGTGGATTTTTACAATTGTCTTTTTACTACTTGGTTTTATATTAATTTTAATGTATTCAAATTTAAAAGGAATTTATGATAAGAATAAATAAAGAATAATTTGCTAAATTAAATGTATTTTTATTAGGCATTTATAATTTTTTTTGATACCACCTGTTAAAAAAATATTTAGATAATGTAAATGATTTTGAAAGAAAAATTAAAATAACTAAAAATATTTTCTTTGATAAAGACTATGTTGAAGTTAAAAAAGATACTTTTGATAGTGTGAAAAAAGTTAGAAAAGTAGCAGATTTGAAGAAGGTTGATTTTTATGAATGTTGAATTAAAGGAAATTATAAAACCATTTAAATATCTTTTTATAGTTATGATTATTGTAATAATTTTATCATATTCATTTTTTACTAATCTTTTTAGTAATTATGAACAAAATTTGTTTGAAATATCGCTAAATGGAAAATTAATGCATTGTTATTATTCTGAAAAATATAATAATGTATTTTTAATCCAAGCAAATAAAGGAGGATATAATTCAGTAGAAAATAGCATTAATGAAGTAGAATTATCTAATAATATGCAATTAAATTTAAATGAGTATGAAGTTTATTACAAAAATGGTTATAGAAAATCTAATAATAATGGGTGGTTAAGACAAGATAACTTAGATTATAAAAAAGTAAATAATCAAAATATAACTATGAAAATTAAAAGAATGAATAAAGTAATATATGATGGTGAATTTATTTCTGATTTAAGTCCTTATATAAATGAAAAGGGTAGATATTACATACATATTTATTCTACTAGAAAAGATGGTATATTTACTTCGATAAAAACACATATAAGTTTTAATGTTATTGTTGGAGGTGGAAACCATGATTAAAAAAATAAAACTTCATATTCAAAAATATATTTTTTATGATATATTTGCAATTCTTATTTTTATAGCAATAAATATTTTAGTATATAAATTTGTAAAAGATTATCAAGAAAATAAAAATTCTGAATTGGATTACTCTTATTTTGATAATACAATAAAAGAGGCATATAAAATAAATCCATCATTATTTAAATTTGATGAAAATAATATTGCTATTGTGAAAATGGATGATTTAATTAGACCTATAACTAATGGAAAAGACACAATGTATTTGGGAATTGTACCTTTAACTAAGGAACAAGATCAATGTGTAGGTTATTTTATAGTAAAAAAGATTAAAAATGATTTGCAAATAGATAGTTCGCACATGTGCGATATGATAGATTACTAAATTTATAATTTGTTAAATAAAAAAATAGCTGACATTGAAAAGTAATTTCGTAACTAATGAATTTTGACGATAAACCTAGTTTTAGACAACTAGACAATTAACTATGTTGTCGATAGAGTAAAGTTATAACAATAAAGTTCATTTATAATTTATAGAATAATGAATTTGTAAGCGAGGTATAGAATGTGAAGAAAAAAATTATAATTTTAGTAGTAATAATTTTATTGGTTTTATTGTTTCCAGTTAGAAATCAGTTAAAAGATGGCGGTACAGTAGAATATAAAGCATTAGTCTATAAAATATCAAAAGTTAAAAGATTAATCTCAATTGAAGAAATGGAACAAGAGGGAAAAGTAAAAGAATATGATCAAGGAATTATTATAGAAATATTTGGATTTGAAATTTATAATAATGTGAAATAAATTATAATGTGTTTTGATAAAAAACGAATTTCAAAAAAAAATTTATAACTAATGGTTTTTATTGATAAATTTAGTTTTATGAAATTTGTAAAACATATATAGGGCTGTTGAAGATTTAGATGATGAATTTAGTAGCATAAATTATATTATATAGATCGTTTAATTTAGAATCACGCAACAGTTGTCATAATAAACTATTTTAAATGAGTTTTTTGCTAATTAGAAGGATAATATTTGTAGTATGTTATGATGTAGTAAAAGTTAGGAGGTAGATTATGTGAAAAAAATTAATATTAAGAAGATAGGTACGACAATATCTGAAGATGTTTTTATCTCTCATATTGACAGTGTGATCGGAACTACAAATCATGTAACGTTAAAAGTAACTATCGAGAATATTCAAGTGTATGAATTAGATAATACTATGTTTGTTCTTTTAGATATATCTGATATGAGTGGTAAAGTTAAAGGATTAATGGTCGGTTATCGTGCTGATAAAGATTTTAAAGCGATATTAGATGATATTTATATTAATAAGAAATGTAAGGTTAGTGGTAAATTCTGCTTTTTAGATGTTGAACCTTGTGATGTTGATTTACCATTTGAATTAAATGATAGTCATTTATTTTGTATTCAAGCTTTTCAAGATTTAGATTCTATTCAGCTGTATGGAGTAGATATAACTAGGTTATATAATTATGACTTAGAGAAAGCTTATACTTTTGTTAAAGAAAATACTGACTATTTGTATAATATATATATTGATAAGGTAAAGAATATTTTATTTTCAGTTTATAAGGATATTATCATTTTGCTTAATGATGGATCATTATTATTGAATGGCAAGAAGAAATTAGATAATATTAAGAAAATAATTTTCTTGAGTGGTCTTAGTATTTTTGCAATTTCTAATGATAATGTTATTAAGTGTGTAACTGGTAATTGGGAATCGACAAAGTTTTTAAATGCTAATGATTATAAGTATAAGAAGATATTATATACTCCTTTAGTGATTGTGGCTTTAAATTATGATAATGATATTAGATTATATGGAACTATTACTGATCAAGCTATTGATTCAAAAAGATTGGTTAGTGTAGATGATATTGGTTATGTTGAAGATAATAATGATATCGTTATTATTAAGGAAAATAAAGTTTATTCATTATTTTTAGAACATGATTATGCTGATGAATTACCTAACATAATGGTGGAAGGTTTTTGTAATGATGTTTTTATTATTGAATAATATGAATAGTGAATATGATTGATAAAAGCAGGAATGATTTTCTTGCTTTTATTAATTCTTGTATTTTTTGATATTTATTTGAAGAAAATGTTCATAGTTTAACTTCTATATAGTAATTTTTGAATTTTTTAGTGAATTGATTATAGGCTTTTATACATTGTTCTACAGATTCTCTTGCTTAATTATCTAATTTATACCCAAATATTTTTGAACTTATTAATGGAAATACTATTGAGTGGAGATTGTTATTTTTTAAGATAATTAATGAATTATAGTATGTATCAAATAATTTTTTAAAGTCATTAGGTGTATATATAGTTTGGTTCTACTGCATGAATTATATATTTACAATTTTTCATGTTGAAGGCTGGTGTTATAACTATATTACTATCTTGTAGTTGAGTTTTAATTTCTCTGTATGCTTGATTTAATTGTTCATATTCTGCTTTTTGAAATATTCCACTATCAGATAAAAGCTTTGGTTACATTAACAATAACTTCTATGTTTTGATCTGCACACGATTCATGTATTAATTCAATTTTACTCATATTTATTTTCTTTCTATAATAAGTATATCATTATTGTAATTACTAAAATGCTTTTAGTTATATAAATATATCTATATCAATATATATAGGGTAATTTTGATAGATTTTTGTGTATAATTAGATACTAATACTTAGGATATTATCATATATTAAGTATAAAAAAAGACAATAAATAAAAAAAATTTCGTAATAAATAAAAAAAATGTTGACAAATTGACTTTTAGGTGATAATATATAGACCAATTCAAGAAAGGGGATTGAAATTTATGGAAAATCTTAAAATTTTTAAGTCGAAAGTATTGGCAATTTTAATGTCAGGAGGGATTGCATTAAGTGCTACAGGATGTAGTCAAACACAATCGGATAATGTATTAGTTGTTGATACTGATATGATTAACAGTGATGTATTTAATGATGAGAGCATACCAACAATGACTGATATTCAAGAAACTAGTGTTACTATGCCTATTACTGCTGAAACTATTACCGAAACAGAGGTAGTAATGTCAAACGTTGATGAAGGCGAACTTGATGGTAATACTAAAATTGTAAAAGGAAATATAGGAAAAGCTGATAAGCAAATTCAGGTTTATGTTGAATCGGGTAATGTGTATATAAATGGTTTAGGTTGTGAGGATTATACTGTATCAACGGATTGTACAAAGTCGAAAGAAACATCGGCTACAACGCAAGCACCAGTCACAACAACTCAAACACCAGCAGTTACAACTGCACCAGTTACAACAGCACAAGCACCAGTGGTTACAACTGCGCCAGTTACAACAACACAAGCACCAGTAGTTACAACTGCACCAGTTACAACAACACAAGCACCAGTAGTTACAACTGCACCAGTTACAACACAAGCTCAAACTGGTATATATAGTTATCAAGAAATGACTATCCAAGTTTATGAAGAATTATGTGAAAAATTATTGGCTGAATTAAATAGAAATGGTGTTTATAAAGCTGCTAATAAAAAGTTTTCAATTAAAGATATGTATGCTTTTGTATATATTATTAATATTGATTTTATAAGTGATGAATTAAAACAAACATTGATTGAAAATCATTATATAGCTGATGATGTTGAAAGTTTGTTTGTCGATGCATTTATTGTTAAAGATGCATTATCTACTCATAATTTAACTAGATTAAAATGGAATACAAATATTGATGAAATGACATTTGCTATGACATATTTAAAAGATGATCCAACTGTTTATTCTGAATTAATTGACGATGAAAAAGTTGATATTGAAATTTCTTCAAATAGTACAAATAGGGTAAATAATAATGTAACTGATAAAATAGCTAAGCTTGATAGTAATGATTATTATACAGCACGTGATGAATTTTATTCTAAATATAATATAAATGATACAGTTAGTGGTAAAGTTTATAATTTTAATGATTTTGTTGATACAAGTGTTGCTATATATGATCAAGAGGCAAAAGAAAATGTTCAAGAATCTTTAAGACTTTCAGTAGATGCCTCAATTGATAATTCTAAAGCTTATAAAACTTTAAAGAACTTTTATTTCTATGGTATTGAAAATAACTCAGGTACAACACTTGTAAATTGTGGAGCAGGAGCAAATTATGCTATTGGTATAAATATCGTAAATTATATGTATTTTATGTCAGCTGATAGAACATTAGATGAATATGCTGGAGAAAAATATATACCTGGTAATGAATATAAATCATTTAGAGGATTCACTGCTAATAATAAAGAATATAAACAAGGATTGACAATGGATAGAACATTAGCAGACTGTGTTTCTGATATTAGTAATGTTGTTAGAATTCATGAAGGTTGCGATAAATCATTAACAAAGTAAGGTTTTAAAACCTTATTTTTGTTAATAAGATAAGATGATTTAAATTATATAAAAATTGTTTAAATAATTTATTTAATATAATATTATTTTAAATGAAATTTTTATTATATTAATATTATTTGTTTAGAACATATTTTATACTAATTTCCTTAGTTTTAAATATGTTTTTTAATTTATTAGGAATTTTCTTTTAAAAAATGTTAACTTAAGTATTGATGGACATAATTTTGTATGATATTATGTTAATACATAATTGATGGTAATGATATGATAAGAAAAAAACTAATTAGACTGATTATATTTTTATGCTTAAAGTTTATCTTATAATTGAAAAAACTATGATAAATTTTATTTTAATATATATTAAAGTTGGTGTTTTTATGGAAGGAATATTATTAATTAATAAGCCTAGTGGTGTTACTAGTAGAGATGTTGTAAACGAAGTAGGTAAAATATTAGGTACAAAAAAAATAGGCCATACAGGAACATTAGATCCAATTGCTACTGGTGTGTTGGCGTTGTGTGTTGGCAAGTATACAAAATTAGCTGATATATTAACTTGTGACATTAAGGAATATATTGTCGAAGCTGTTTTTGGCGTGAAGACTGATACATTAGATATAACTGGGAGTATACTAGATACAAAAAAAACAATATTAACGAAATTAGAAATAGAAGAGGCTTTTAATAGATATATTGGTGAATATAATCAGGAAGTCCCTATTTATTCTGCTGTTAAAGTTAATGGAAAAAAATTATATGATTATGCAAGACAAAATATAGATATTGATTTACCGAGTAGACGTGTTCATATATTTGAAATTGAACTAGTCGATGACATTAAATATGATAATGACTACTATACTATTGTTAAATTTAGATGTTTAGTTAGTAAAGGTACTTATATTAGAAGTTTAATAAGAGATATTGCTAATTCTTTAGATACTTATGGTGTTATGAAAAATTTAACTCGTACTATTCAAGGTAATTTTAAGTTAGAAGATTGTTATAGTATAGAAGATATTAGAAAAAATAATTATAAATTTTTTGATATAAATAATTGTTTTAATGATTATTTTAAAGTAATAGTTGATAATTTTTTACTAAACAAAATTAAAAATGGTCAGATCTTGGATAATCGTTATAATCGTGACAAAATATTATTTTTTGATCAAAATAATAATCTTATAGCTATCTATATTAAATATGATAAAAATATTAATAAAATTAAACCATGGAAGGTATTTTTGTAGATATTTTGTTTGTTTATATAAATTAAAAATAAAATATCAGTAAATTAAATATTATATTTGAAAATTTTATTTTTAGATTAATTAAAATGTTTTTTACAATATTGTTTAGTAATTTTTAAAAAAGTTACAAATCAGAAAAAAAGTATTGCTAAATAATAAAATTTAGTGTATATTATATATGTACTTATTCTTAGTATTTGAATTCCTGACTTTTACTCGGAATAAGCGAATATATTAAAAAAGGAGAATTTATATGGCTTTAAAAAAAGAAGAAAAACAAGAAATTATTAAAAAATATGCACGTACGGAAGGTGATACAGGTTCACCAGAGGTTCAAATAGCTATTTTAACTGAAAAAATTAATAATTTGACTGAACATTTGAAAGAACATAAACATGATTATCATTCAAGAAGGGGATTATTAAAAATGGTTGGTCAAAGACGTAGTTTATTAAATTATTTGTTAAATAATGATGTCACAAGATATCGTGAAGTTATAAAAAGTTTAGGATTAAGAAAATAGTAAAAGGTAGGCACTTATTTTTAAGTGTCTTTATTTTTAAGAATGTATAGTTAAAACAGTATAAATATATATTAAAATAAATTGTAAATTAAGTAACTATAAAATTGTAATAAATTTAGATGGAGGAGTTATGAAGAAAGTTTTTGAATTAAATTTTAGAGGTAGAAGTTTAATTGTTGAACATGGCGAATTAGCAAAACAAGCTCATGGTGCTGTTTTGGTTAGATACGGCGATACTGTTGTTTTATCAACGGTTGTTGTGTCAAATAACGCAAATATATTATCGGATTTTTTTCCATTAATGGTTTTATATCAAGAAAAATTATATTCTGTTGGTAAAATACCAGGAGGTTTTATTAAGAGAGAGGGACGCCCTACTGATGCTGCAACATTAGCTGCTCGTATGATTGATAGACCAATGCGTCCAATGTTTCCAAGTGACTTTAGGAATGAAGTTCAAGTTGTAAATACTATTTTATCGGTAGATAATGATAATTCACCGGAATTAACAGCTATGTTTGGCTCTAGTTTAACAACATGTATTTCTAAAATACCTTTTGATGGTCCAATTGCTGGAGTAAAGGTTGGAAGAGTAAATGGTGAATTTATTATTAATCCAACGCAAGAACAAATGGATAAGTCGGATATTGATCTAACAGTTGCTGGAACAAAAGAAGCTATTAATATGGTTGAAGCAGGTGCTAGAGAAGTATCTGAAGAAGATATGTTGCAAGCTTTGATGTTTGGACATGAAGCAATTAAAGAATTATGTGAATTTCAAGAAAGAATAATTAGTGAAATAGGCTTGCCAAAAATGGAATATGAAAAATTAGAAATTTCACAAGAATTAAAAGATGAAATTAAAGAATTGGCAAGTGAAAAATTAGATAAAGCTATGCGTATACGTGAAAAATTGGAAAAGTATGCTGCTATTGATGCTGTAAAGGAAGAAATTGTTAATAAGTATACTGAAGAAAACAGTATGTTAGATAAAGAAGAATTAAACGTATTAATAACGAAAGTTAAATTAGTTTTAGAAGAAATAGAATATGATATTTTTAGAGCAATAACAGTAAATGAAAAAACACGTTCTGATGGTCGAAAGATGACAGAAATTAGACCACTGTCTACTGATATTGATTTGTTGCCTAGAACTCACGGCTCGGCTTTGTTTACTCGTGGTGAAACGCAAGCTTTAGCTGTAACAACTTTAGGAGCTTTAAATGAATATCAAGCACTTGATGGTATTAGTTTAGAAGCTGAAAAACATTTTATGTTGCATTATAATTTTCCTGCTTTTTCGGTTGGTGAAACAGGGCGATATGGTAGTCCAGGAAGAAGGGAAATTGGTCATGGCGCTTTAGGGGAAAGATGTTTAAAACAAGTTATGCCAAGTGAAGAGGAATTTCCATATACTGTTCGTGTGGTATCTGAAATATTGGAATCAAATGGTTCTTCAAGTCAAGCAACTATTTGTGCAGGTTGTATGTCATTAATGGCAGCAGGAGTACCAATTAAGGCTCCAGTAGCTGGAATTGCAATGGGTTTAATAACATCTAAAGATGGAAAAGATTATACAATTTTGACTGATATACAGGGTATGGAAGATCATTTGGGCGATATGGATTTTAAAGTTGGTGGAACGAGAAATGGTATATGTTCTTTACAAATGGATATTAAAATTAAAGGTATAACAAAACAAATTTTACAAGAGGCATTAGCGCAAGCTAAGACTGCTCGTATGGAAATCTTAGATGTTATGGAAGCACAAATATCTAAACCACGTAGTGAGGTTTCAAAATATGCACCTAAAACTTGTATTTTTACAATCAATCCAGAAAAGATTAAAGATGTAATTGGCAAGGGTGGTGAAATGATTACAAAAATCATTTGTGAGGCTTCAAATGTCGATTTGGTAAATGATGTAAATGCAGTAAAAGTTGATTTAGAGGATGATGGTAGGGTTATTATTTATCATACGGACAAAGAAATAATTGAAAAAACAGCCGAAATGATTAAAGCAGTTATCAGAGAAGTAGAAGATGGTAAAGTTTATACTGGCAAAGTAGTTAAAGTCGAAGATTTCGGATGTTTTGTTGAATTATGGCCAGGTTGTGAGGGATTAGTTCATGTATCACAACTTGATCAAAAACGAGTTGAAAAACCAAGTGATATTGTAAAAGTTGGTGATGAAATCATTGTTAAATCTCTAGGATATGATAAAAAAGGTAGACTTAATCTTTCAAGAAAAGATGCATTGAAATAGGAGGAATTAAAAATGAAGAAAAAAGTTATATGTGGAGTACTAATTGGTGTACTTGTAATAGTTCTTGCAATTGTTGCAGTAAAGATTTTTAATAATAATAATGGTCAAGAAAAAATTGCCAAAGCTGAGGAAGTATTTGAAAATTTTAAAAATGGTTTAAGTGAATTAAATATTGAATTTACTGAAATGTCTATAGATATTAGTGGTTATGATGTTTTAGCCGCTCGTATGTATGTAGCTAATGAACATAGAGTTGCAATTTATTATTTAGATGAAGATAGTGATAATTATTCTACTATTGAAAAAAATGGATATATTACAAATCATGATAATTCTGATCTAGTAGTAAGTGGAATCGTTGAAAATGGTTATTTGTTTTATTTAGAACAGGATTTTCCAAACGGTGATGCAGTGTATGCTTTGTTTGATGATTTAACTTCTAAGTAAAGTTATAATTTTTCTTTTAAAAAATATAATGTTAGTATAGATTTTTCTGTTGACATCTATACTTTTTTTGTGTATACTGAAAATTACCATTTTTAAAAGAAAGGAGAAGTTATATAAATGGATAATGATATAATTAAAATTAAAACTAAAATAGGCATTATTAATATGGATATTAAGACATTTAAAGCTTTAAGTAGTGCTTTCTTTTCATGTTCTATTGTGTTTTCGACAAGCTATATTTTATATAGAGATTATATTCCTTTATTGGCAATAGCTGGTATAGCAAGTATAAATGGTTTAAAATATCAAAATGAAACGATTAAATATGAGAAAGAACTTGAAAAATTACAGCTTCAAGAAAAAAAATTGGTATTAAGAATTAATAGTAAATAAAAAATTAATAAATTGTATAAATAAAAATTGACTTTACATAATAAATATGATATATTTTGTATAGACACGTGAGTGTTTTTTATTTAGGATTAAATGCATATAATTAATGAGGTGTGTAATGAAAAAATTAGCAAGATTTTTGGTTAGTGTCAAAAAGGAAATGAAAAACGTTAGATGGCCAAGTAAAAAAGAATTGGCAACTTATTCTATCGCTACTATTGCATTTGTTATTTTTTTTGGATTGTTCTTTACTTTAACAGATTCCGGTATTGCGTTAGTTAGGACTTTGATTGGTTAATGCAAAAAGAATGGTATGTTGTTAATACTTATTCCGGACATGAAAATAAAGTTAAAGAAAAATTAGAAATGCGTGCTAGTAGTATGGGAATGGAAGATTATATATATCGTGTAGTTGTTCCAGAAATTAAAGAAGTAGAAATAAAAGATGGAAAACAAAAAGAGAAAACAAAAAAAATGTTTCCAGGCTATATTTTAGTTGAAATGATTATGAATGATGATGCTTGGTTTATTGTGCGTAATACTCCAGGTGTAACTGGTTTTATTGGTTCATCAGGAAAAGGAGCTAAACCATTTCCCCTTACACCAGCTGAGGTTGATAAAATATTGGGTAGTATGGGACTTTCAAGATTAGAAATTGGAAATGAACTTAAGGTAAATGATATGATTAAAGTCATTAGTGGTCCTTTTGAAGGAATGTTTGGCAAAATTAGAAATATAGATATGCAAAATCAAAAATTAGAAGTTGCTTTGGATTTATTCGGTCAAGAAACAATTGTCGAAATTTCGCTTACCGATATAGAAAAAGCATAGTTTATAGTTAACTTAAAAAATTAAAATAAATTGTTTACAAATTTATTAAAATATGTTATTATTAAATAGCTATATTTGTTTAATATAGAAATTTAAGTGGGAGCGCGGATGCATTATGACCACTCGCGAAAAAAATATAGGAGGTGTTTTTCGTGGCAAAAAAACAAGTAGTTAAAGAAGTAAAATTGCAAATCCCAGCCGGTAAAGCAACACCAGCTCCACCAGTTGGAACAGTATTAGGACCATCAGGAATTAATTTACAGGAATTCTGTACAAAATATAATGATGCAACTAAAGATAAAATAGGAGATATTTTACCTGTTGAAATTACTATTTATGAAGATAGAACTTTCGATTTTGTAATTAAGACTCCACCAGCTGCATTTTTGATTAAAAAAATTGCTAAAATTAAGTCTGGATCTAAAAAAGGTTCAACTGAGATTGTTGCTACAATTACAAAAGCTCAATTAAAGGAAATTGCTGAAATAAAATTACCTGATTTAAATTGTTATACAGTTGATGAGGCAATGAAAATTGTTGAAGGTACAGCAAAAAATATGGGCGTTAAAGTAGAAGAATAAAAAATAATTATGATTGAATTATACATATAGGTTAATACCTATGTGGGAGGACATATCCGCATATACCACATAAGGAGGTAAAAAATGAAAAAAGGGAAAAAATATGTTGAAGTTTCTAAATTAGTAGAAAAAAATAAACTTTACTCAAAAGAAGAGGCTATTAAATTAGTTAAAAATACTTCTATTACAAAATTTGATTCATCAGTTGAGTTAGCATTAAGATTAAATCTTGATACTAAAAAAGCTGATCAACAGTTAAGAGGTGCTTTTGTTTTACCTAATGGAACAGGAAAAACAAAAAAAGTATTAGTTATTGCTAAAGGTGAGCAAGCTAAAGCTGCAATGGAAGCTGGTGCTGACTATGTTGGCGATTCTGATATGCTAGAAAAAATAGAAAAAGAAAACTGGTTTGAATTTGATACTATGATTGCAACTCCAGATATGATGCCTGCACTAGGTAAGCTTGGTAAAATTTTAGGACCTAAAGGTTTAATGCCAAATCCAAAAACTGGAACGGTTACAATGGATGTTAAAAAGGCTGTTGATGAAGTTAAAAAAGGTCGTGTTGAGTATCGCACTGATAGCTTTGGAAATGTACATGTAATAATTGGTAAAGTTTCATTTGATGAAAATAAATTGTTAGAAAATTTAGAGGCATTTATTTCTCTAATACAAAAAACCAAACCAGCAGTTGTTAAAGGAACATATATAAAAGGTATAACTGTTTCTTCAACAATGGGTCCTGGAATTAAAGTTAATGTTAATGATTTTGACAAATAATATAATATGTGATATAATCTATTATGTTGTTTGAAAGATATGGTACCGTAGACAGTAGGTGGCTTTTTGCCTTAATCTTCCTACCGAGGAACTTATGAATTTTAAGTTTATCGAATTTCCTACGGCTATTGTAGGAAATTTTTTATAATAATCGTATCATATAAATTATGTAGAGGAGGTGTAATATGGCAAATCAAAAGATTATTGCAAAAAAACAAGAAATCGTTGAAGAAATTAAAACTAAAGCAAATGAATCGTCATCTTTTATTATTTTTGAAAATCATGGTTTAACCGTTGCTGAAACTAATGAATTAAGAAGAAAATTAAGAGAAAATGATTCTGAGTTTAAAATTTATAAAAATACTTTAGTTACAAGAGCGTTAAATGATTTAAAAATCGATTTAGGAATCAATTTGGAAGGACCTAAGGCTATTGCTTTTGGTAAGGACGCAATTGCACCAATTAAAACATTAAGTGAGTTTGCAAAAACACATGAAGCACTTGAAATTAAAATTGGAATGGTTGATGGTGAAATTGCTGATATCAACATGTTGAATCAACTTGCAACAATACCATCTAGAGAAGGTTTACTTACAATGCTTGCTGGTGGTTTAATGGGTGTTGTAAAAGATTTATCAATTTGTTTAGACTTATATAGTCAAAAATTAGAAGAAAAATAATGAAGGAGGAATATAGAATGGCAAAATTTACAAAAGATGAATTTATTAGTGGATTAAAAGAAATGACAATTCTTGAAATTAAAGAATTAGTAGACGCAATGAAAGAGGAGTTTGGAGTTGATCCTTCAGCAGTAGCAGTTGCTGCTCCAGTTGCTGGTGCAGCTCAAGTTGATGAAGGACCAAGCTCAGTTAATGTTGTTTTAACTGCAGCTGGAGCAAACAAAATTGCTGTTATCAAAATCGTTAGAGATATTACAGGTTTAGGCTTGAAAGAAGCTAAAGAAATTGCTGATAATGGTGGAGTTGTTAAAGAAAATGTTGCTATGGAAGAAGCTAATGAATTAAAAGCTAAATTCGAAGAAGCTGGCGCTACTGTTGAATTAAAATAATTTAATTAGTTTTTAAGCCTATACTAGTTTTTTAGTATGGGCTTTCGCCATTTAATAAAAGATGGGTGAAATTATGTCACATTATTTTGAAAATGATGAAAAGGTAGAAAGCAATGAACATCAAATTAATGTTAGAATAAAAAATGTTGATTTAAAATTTATTGTTGATAATGGTGTTTTTTCCAAGAAAGGTTTGGATTTTGGTACTAGAACTTTATTAGAAAATATTGTATTAGAAAAAAAAGATGGTGATATTTTAGATTTTGGTTGTGGTTATGGACCAATAGGAATTTATTTAGCAAAAATTTCTAATTTTAAAATAGATATGGTTGATATTAATCGCAGAGCTATATTATTAGCTAAACGAAACGCTAAAATAAATGATGTTAGTGTAAATGTTTTTGAAAGTAACATATATTCTAATGTGGTAAAAAAATATGATTATATTGTTACTAATCCTCCTATTAGGGTTGGTAAAAAAATATTATATGATATTTTATTTGAGGCTAATCAACATTTGAAGGAAAAAGGACAATTATGGTTGGTTATTAATAAAGATCAAGGAGCTAAATCTTTGGTTAAAACACTTGCAAATTGCTATGAAGTTAAAATTGTAGTAAAAAATAAAGGTTTTTATATTATTTGTATTACAACTGATTGACAACTTGATGAATTTTTGTTAAAATTATAAATTGGTGGCATATACTATTGATATAGTTTGTGCCTAACTTAATACTAGTATATAGGGGTGAAGAAATGGCTTACATAGTTAAAAAATTTGGTGATCACCGAGAAAGAAGAAGTTATTCAAAAACGAATAATGCAATTGAATTATCTAATTTATTGGAAATTCAAAAAAAGTCATATGAATGGTTTATGACAGATGGTATTAAAGAAGTATTTGATGATATTTTTCCTGTTGAAAGCTTTACAGGAAATTTGTCGTTATCTTTTGGTGAATACTTTTTTGAGTCACCACGATATTCAATTAAGGGTTGCAAGGATAGATATGCAACGTATGCTCAACCTTTGAAAGTACAAGCTCAATTATTTAATCATGAAACTGGTGAAGTAAAAGAGCAAGAAATTTATTTAGGCGATATGCCTATTATGACAGATGGTGGAACATTCATTATTAATGGTGCTGAACGTGTTATTGTTTCACAATTAGTTCGTTCTCCGAGTGCTTATTTTGGCAAAACTATTGATAAGAATGGTAGATTAGTAATTACTTCGCAGATTATTCCAAACAGAGGTACTTGGTTAGAATATGAAACTGATGCTCGTGATGTTATTTATGTTAGAATTGATCGTACGAGAAAAGTACCAATTACTACGCTATTAAGAGCAATCGGTTTGTCGAGTGATGAAGATATTCTTGATTTATTTGGTGAAAATGAATATTTAATTAAAACAATTGAAAAGGATACTAATAAAAATACTGATGAATCTTTAATTGATATTCACTCAAAGTTAAGACCTGGTGAACCTTCTACATTGGATAGTGCGAAAAATCAATTAATTACAAGATTTTTTGATTCTTTTAGATATGATTTGGCAAAAGTAGGAAGATATAAGTTTAATAAAAAATTAAATGTTGTTGAACGTTTATTGGGGTGCAAGTTAGCAGAAGATATTAAAGTAGGTAATGATGTTATTGTTGAAAAAGATACAGTTATTACTAAAGATATTTTGCAAAAATTAAAGCCTGTTTTTGCAGATGGCTATGGTGTTCGTGAAGTATTAATTAATAGCGAATTAGATTCTTACAATAAGGTTCAAATTGTTAATGTTTATTCTAATAAAAATCCAGAAAAAATTGTTTCGATTATTGGTAATGATCAAACAATTGATATCAAGCGATTAACAATTTCTGACATATATGCTTCTGTATCTTATTATTTAAATTTATTAGAAGAAATAGGACATTATGATGAAATTGATCATTTATCTAACCGACGTGTTCGTCAAGTTGGTGAATTGTTGCAAAATCAATTTAGAATTGGTATTAGTCGAATTGAGAGAGTTATTCGTGATAGAATGTCAACTCAAGAATTGACTGAGGTTACCCCTAAAACTTTAATCAATATTCGACCATTAACAGCAGCTATTAAGGAGTTCTTTGGTAGTAGTCAATTGTCACAATTTATGGATCAGACAAATCCAATTGCTGAGTTATCTAATAAGAGGCGTTTGTCATCTTTAGGACCTGGTGGTTTGTCTAGAGATCGTGCCGGAATGGAAGTTCGTGATATTAATCCTTCACATTATGGAAGATTGTGTCCAATTGAATCACCAGAAGGACCAAATATTGGACTTATTACTGCTTTAGCAAGTTATGCTAAAGTAAATGAATATGGTTTCATTATGACACCATATCGTAAAGTTAACAATTGTAAATTAACAGATGAAATAACATATATGACAGCTGATGAGGAACTTGAATTTTATATTTCTCAGGCAACTGTTAAAGTAAACGAAAATAACGAAATTATAGCTGAGAGGGTACCTGTTCGATATCGTGGTGAAACAGTAATTGTAGACACGAAAGATGTTGATTATATTGATGTTTCAGCTCAGCAAGTTGTTTCAATAACTACTTCTGGTATTCCTTTTTTGGAACATGATGATGGTAAACGTGCTTTGATGGGTGCTAATATGCAACGTCAAGCAATTCCATTAATTAAATCTGAAGCTCCTTTAGTTGGAACTGGAGTTGAGGCAATTGCAGCTCGTGATTCTGGTGTTGTAATTTTAGCTAAAGCCGATGGTATTGTTGATTATGTTGACGCTAAAAAAATTGTAGTTAAAACAGTAGGAGGAATGGATACTTATTATCTAAATGGTTTTGAAAGAAGTAATGCTGGAACTTGTTATCATCAAGTGCCAATTGTCAGAGTTGGTGATAAAGTTACTAAAGATATGGTTATTGCTGATGGTCCATCTACTGATAAGGGTGAAATGGCATTAGGTCGTAATGTAACAGTTGCTTTTATGAATTTTAATGGTTATAACTATGAAGATGCTGTTATTTTAAATGAGCGTTTAGTAAAAGATGATGTTTATACTTCAATTCATATTGAAGATTATCAAATTGAATGTCGTGATACTAAATTAGGGCCAGAGGAATTTACCCGTGATATACCTAATGTTGGTGAAGATTCTCGTAAGAATCTTGATGAAAATGGTATTATAAGAATTGGTACAGAAGTAAAAGATGATGATATTTTAGTTGGTAAGGTTACACCAAAAGGTGTTGCTGAATTAACAAGTGAGGAAAAATTATTGCATGCTATTTTTGGTGAAAAAACTCGTGAAGTTAGGGATACATCACTTAGAGTACCACATGGTGGAGAAGGTATAGTTCATGATGTCAAAATCTTTACTAAAGATGATTGTGATGAATTACCAGCAGGTGTTTCTAAAATTGTTCGTGTTTATATTGCTCAAAAACGTAAAATAAGTGTTGGTGATAAGATGGCAGGACGTCATGGTAATAAAGGTGTTATTTCGCTTATTTTACCTGAAGAAGATATGCCATATTTAGAGAATGGACAACCAGTTGATATTTTACTTAATCCGTTGGGTGTTCCTTCACGTATGAATATTGGTCAAATACTTGAAATGCATTTGGGTATGGCTGCTAAACATTTAAATATTCATGTTGCGACTCCAGTATTTGCTGGTGCAACTCGTGAAGAAATAATTGACGCTCTTAGGGAGGCTAATCTTGATGAAGATGGAAAAGCTGTATTGTATGATGGTCGTACTGGTGAACCTTTTGATAATCGTATAAGCGTTGGTGTTATGTATATGATTAAATTGCACCACATGGTTGATGATAAGTTGCATGCTCGTTCAACTGGACCTTATTCATTAGTTACACAACAACCACTTGGTGGAAAGGCTCAATTTGGTGGACAGAGATTTGGAGAAATGGAAGTTTGGGCATTATATGCTTATGGTGCTGCTCATGTATTACAAGAAATGATTACAATAAAATCTGACGATGTTGTAGGACGTGTTAAAGTTTATGAAGCATTAGTAAAAGGTCAACCAATTCCAAAATCAGGTGTTCCTGAATCATTTAGGGTCTTAATAAAAGAGTTCCAAGCATTAGGTCTTGATATTACCGTTTTAAATGATGAAGGTAAATTTGTTGAATTAAAAGAATTGGAAGATAGTGAAAAAGAAATTTCTGTACCTGATGATAATTTAGGTCAGGATAATGTTTTACCTATACCTGATGACGATTTAGATGATTCGGATATAGATGAAGAATATGATGATTTTGAAGATGAAGAAGACGATGATATAGATTTAGATGAAGATGATATGGAAGGGGATGAGGATTAATGGACGTTAATAGTTTTGAAGGTTTAAAAATCTCGATTGCCTCACCTGAAAAAATTCGTTCATGGTCTTATGGACCTGTCAAGAAAGCTGAAACAATAAATTATCGTACTTCTAAACCAGAACGTGATGGACTTTTTTGTGAAAAGATCTTTGGACCAACTAAAGATTATGAATGCTCTTGTGGAAAGTATAAAAGATTAAGATATAAAGGTGTAGTATGTGATAGATGTGGAGTTGAAGTAACTAGTTCAAAGGTTAGACGTGAACGTATGGGACATATTGAGTTAGCAACTCCTGTATCTCATATTTGGTTTTTTAAAGGAATACCATCAAGAATGGGACTTGTTCTTGATATGTCACCAAGAGATTTGGAAGAAGTATTATATTTTGTTTCGTATGTTGTTCTAGATCCAGGTGCTGCTCCTTTAGAGAAAAAACAAACAATTAGTGATAAAGAATATCGTGCTTATTATGAAAAGTATGGTAATAGTTTCAGAGTTGGAATGGGTGCTGAAGCTATAAAAGAATTATTAGAGCAAGTTAATCTTGAAGAGGAAGTAGCAAGTATAAAAAAGGAAATTGAAGAAATTAAAGATTCTTCTAGTCAAAAAAGAATTCGTTTAATTAAACGTTTAGATGTTTTAAATGCTTTCTTAGAGTCTGGAAATCGTCCAGAATGGATGATTTTAGAGGCTTTACCAGTTATTCCACCAGAACTTCGCCCAATGATTCAATTAGATGGTGGTAGGTATGCTACTAGTGATTTAAATGATTTATATAGACGTGTTATTAATCGTAATAATCGTTTGAAGAAGTTAATGGAATTGGGAGCCCCATCAATTATTATTCAAAATGAAAAGCGTATGTTGCAAGAAGCAGTCGATGCCTTATTTGATAATGGTCGTCGTGGACGTAATATAACTGGTGCTGGTAATAGACCATTAAAGTCTTTATCAAGCATGTTAAAAGGTAAGCAGGGTCGTTTTCGCCAAAATTTGCTTGGTAAGCGTGTAGATTATTCTGGACGTTCGGTTATTGTTGTTGGTCCTTCATTAAAAATGTATGAGTGTGGTATTCCAAAAGAGATGGCACTTGAATTATTTAAACCACATGTTATTAATGGTTTAGTATCTAAAGAAATTGCTTCTAATATTAAAGCAGCTAAAAAAATGATTGAAAATCAAGATCCACGTGTTTGGGATATTGTTGAAGAAAAAATAAAAGAACATCCTGTTTTATTAAATCGTGCTCCAACATTGCATAGACTTGGTATTCAAGCTTTTGAACCAAAATTAATAAGTGGTCGTTCAATTAGATTGCATCCACTTGTATGTGCTGCATTTAATGCGGATTTCGATGGAGATCAAATGGCTGTTCACGTACCAATTAGTGAAGAGGCTCAAGCTGAAGCTAGAATCTTAATGTTAGGTGCTAATAACATTTTGTCACCAAAAAATGGTGATCCAGTTGTTACTCCAAGTCAGGATATGGTTTTAGGAAATTATTATATTACAATTGAAAAAGCAGGTTTGCCTGGTGAGGGTAGAGTTTTTAAAAATTCTAATGAAGCATTAATGGCTTATGAAAGAAGAGAAATTACACTTCATACGAGAATTGCTTTGCCTGTTAGATCATTCAAGTATAAATTATTTCCAAATGAATATATGGATATGTATTTAGTTACTACACCTGGAAAGTTGATATTTAATGAAATTTTCCCTGATACATTCCAATACATTAATGATAGTAGTAGTGAGAATATTGAAAAAATGACTCCAGCTAAATATTTTATTGCTAGAGGTAAAAACATTAAAGAAGAAATTGCTAATATGCCACTTGTTGAAGCTTTGAATAAAAGTGCTTTAGGTAAATTAATTGCGCAAATTTATAAGCGTTATCAAACAACTGAAACATCGGTTATGCTTGATAAACTTAAAGATTTAGGATTTAAATATTCAACATTATCTGGTATTTCAATTGCAATTAGCGATATTAAAGAAAGTAGAATTAAACCACAAGTGTTGGCTGAAAGTCATAAAAAGGTTGACACAATTAATAAACAATTTAAGCGTGGTTTGATTACTGAAAATGAGAGATATAATAGGGTTATAAATGTTTGGACTGAAGCTAAAAAAACTATTCAAGATGAACTTGAAGTTATGGTTAAAGAAGATAAAGATAATCCAATTTCAATTATGATGATGAGTAAAGCTCGTGGTGATATTAATTCTCATAGTCAATTAGTTGGTATGCGTGGTTTATTTAATAAGCCAAATAATATGCCAGAGGAAATTCCAGTTGAATCTTCTTTTAGTGAAGGTGTTACAATTTCTGAATTCTTCTTGTCTATTCATGGTTCTAGAAAAGGAGCTGTTGATACAGCTTTGAAGACAGCAGATGCTGGATATTTAACTCGTCGTTTAGTCGACGTAGCACAAGATATTATTGTTAAAGAAGAGGATTGTGGAACAGAACAAGGTGTTATTGCTGAAGCATTTATTAATGAAAAAGATGGTACTGTTATTGAATCATTACATGATCGTATTTTAGGAAGGTATACAAGTAAAAAGGTATTAAATCCTGAAACTAAAGAGATGATTTGTGATAGAAATACTTATATTACTGAACAGATTGCAACTAAAATTATTTCAGCTGGTGTAACTAAAGTTCCAATTAGAACTGTTCTAACTTGTAAATTGGAGCATGGGGTATGTCAGAAATGTTATGGTCGTAATCTTGCTACTGGTTCAATTGTTGAAACAGGTGAAGCAGTTGGTATTATGGCTGCTCAATCGATTGGTGAGCCTGGTACTCAACTTACAATGCGTACATTTAATACTGGTGGTGTTGCTGGTGATGATATTACACAAGGTCTTCCACGTGTACAAGAATTGTTCGAAGCTCGTAATCCTAAAGGAAAAGCAACTATTTCAGAAATAAATGGTGTTGTAACCGAAATTGAAGATGATAATGGTAAATTTTGTATTTCTGTTAAAAATGATATTGAAGTTAGAAAACATTCAACTAATTATGGAGCTAAATTAGCTGTTGAAGTTGGTCAAGAAGTCAAAGCTGGGCAACGTTTAACACATGGAGCAATTTCACCAAAAGAGTTATTAGTGGTAACAGATCCAATTACTGTTCAACAATATATTCTATTGGAAATTCAAAAAGTATATCGTTCTCAAGGTGTTGATATTAGTGATAAGCACGTTGAAGTTATGGCTAAAAGAATGATATCTAAAATTAAAATAATTAATTCTGGTGATTCTTTATATTTACCAGGAACAATGGTTAATATTAATCATTTTACTGAAGTTAATAAAGCGCTTATTCTAGAGGGTAAACGTCCAGCTACTGGTAGACCAGTATTACTTGGTATTACTAAAGCATCGTTAGAAACTGATTCTTTCTTATCTGCTGCGTCATTCCAAGAAACAACAAGAATATTAACTGATGCCGCAATTCATGGTAAAGTTGATCATTTAACAGGTTTGAAAGAGAATGTTATTATTGGTAAATTAATTCCAGCTGGAACTGGTGCTAAAAAATATCGTAAATGTGATTATGATTTAGAGGTACCTTTATTAACTGATGAGCCTTTGGAAACATTAGAAAATGAATTAATGGACTAAAAAACTGTATTTTGTACAGTTTTTTTGCATATTATAGTCTTTCTTGAGAATATAGAAAATTAAAAGAAATAGTGGAATAAAATATATATGTATTTAAAACTTATTTTGAATTTTGGTTAAATTTATAGTATAATTTTTTTAGGGAAGTGTTTACATGTTGTCAAAAAGTATAAAAGCTAGTTATATGTTATTATTTTCTCTTTTTTTTGTTATAATGGGTGTATTATTTATAAATTTACAAGTGAAATTTGCTGATTTGTTAATTAAAATAATTTGTTATGGCTTTATTTTAAAAGGACTTATCAAATTAGTAATATTAATTTATAATCAAAAAAATATTCAAAAAGAATTTGTAATGAAAGAAATTGTTGATATATTGCTTGGAATTATAATTGTAAGTTTTAAAGGGACATTAATCAATTTGGTTCCAATTATATTTGGTTTGTATTTTCTAGCAATTTGTATTATTCAATTGGTTGAATATTATATTTATGTTAAAAGTGGAATTAAAGGGCGATTAAATATTATTATTTCTTTTATTTTTAATTTTATAATGAGTTGTTTACTTATTATAAACCCTTACCTAAAAACAAAATATATTATGACTATTATTGGTGTTTATTTAATTTTAATTGGATTTAAGACTTTAATTGATTTCATTTTTGAGATTTTACCAATTAATTTAGTTAATAAATTAAAAATGAATATTAAAATTCCTATTCCTGAAGTTTTGACTGCTTTTATTCCTAAAACATTAATTAAATTGGTAAATGAGATGGTTGAAGTCGATCCTGAGGCAAAAAAATATAATTATAAAAAACAAGATAAGCAATCTGATTTACAAATTATTCTTCATTTGGCAAAAAATGGAACTGCTGTAATGGGACATTTGGAAATTGCTTTTGAAGGTATAGTTTATTCTTATGGTAATTATAATATGCATTCACGTAGTATTTTTCAAGCAGTAGGTGATGGTATTATTTTAATTGTTGATAAACAAAAATATATTCAATATTGTGTAGAAAAAAGAAATCGTTATTTAATAGAATTTGGCTTAAAATTAAGTGAAAAAGAAAAAAATATTATCAGAAAAAATATTAATGAATTAATTAATAATAATACTATTGATTATTATTCTGATGCTCAGTTAATGGAACAAGGAAAATTGGAACAAAAACAAACAACTGATATGTCTAGTGAAATATATTTATTTGCTCAAGGAAAATATAAAAAAATAACAAAAGGTAAATATAAAAAGTTTTTTGTTCTTGGAAATAATTGTGCGATGATGGTAAATAGTGTATTAAAGTCGATTGGTAAAAATGTTATTGCAATAAATGGTATATTAACACCTGGAGCTTATTATGAATTTTTAAATAATCAGTTTATGAGAAAAAATACAAATGTTATTACAAGAAAAATATATACAAAAAATGATTTTAAAAATTAATTCAATTGACTTTCAATTTAGGTTAAGATATAATTTTATATGGATTAGTAGTATAACTAATTTAAGTTGATAGAAAAGGAAGGGAAAATTTATGGAATTAAAAGGAAGTAAAACTGAACAAAATTTAATGACTGCTTTTGCTGGAGAAAGTCAAGCAAGAAACAAATATACATATTATGCTTCTAAAGCTAAAAAAGAAGGATTTGAACAAATAGCTGCTATTTTTGAAGAAACTGCTGGAAATGAGAAAGAACATGCTAAAATATGGTTTAAGTTATTACATGATGGTGATGTTCCTGATACAAAAACAAATTTAAAAGATGCAGCTGATGGCGAAAATTATGAATGGACAGATATGTATGATCAATTTGCAAAAACAGCTAAAGAAGAGGGATTTGATAAGATCGCATTTTTGTTCGAAGAAGTTGGAAAAATTGAAAAGGAACATGAAGAAAGATTTAGAAAGCTGTTATCTAATTTAGATAATGAAACTTTATTTATTAAAGATGAACCTGTAATGTGGATTTGTCGCAATTGTGGACATATTCATTTTGGTGTTAATGCACCAAAAGTTTGTCCAGTATGTAATCATCCACAATCATTCTTTGAAATGCGTTCTACAAATTATTAATAAAAAAAGAACAGAAATCTGTTCTTTTTTTATTCGCTTATTTCAATCCTTTTTTTATTTTCAATTTTAGCTTCTTTTGGAATATTAATTGTCAAGATACCATTGCTATAATTAGCATTGATTTCTTCTTCGTTGATATTTCCGACATAAAATTTTCTTGAGTACTCACCATAACAAATTTCTCTTTTTAAATAATTATCGTTTTCATTATAGTCTTCTTTTTTAGTAATATTAATGCATAAATTTTCATTTTCGTATTCTATTGAGATATTTTCTTTACTAATTCCTGGAATTTCCATTTTTAATGTGTAATAGTTTTCTTTTTCAATAATATCTGTACTCATAAAATGGTTGTCATCTTTACTATCAAATAAACTAAGATAATTGCTGAAAAAAGGATCTTTAGAAATTAACATTTTATCACCTCAATATTATTATTTAAAAATTATTTCTCTTTTATACAATTTTATTATAAAAAATATATTTTAGTTAATAGTATAAATGGTGATTACTTTGAAAAAAATATTAATAACAGGGGCACGAAGTGGGATAGGTAATTCAGTAGTTGATAAAATAATAAATAAGAATTATTATATTTATTTAACTGTTCATACTGAAAAACAATTGGAATTTGTTAAAGAAAAATATAAAGATTATGATAATGTAAAATGTTTTAAATTAGATATTACATCAGAAATAGATAGAAATAAAGTTAATACATTGGAAATTGATATATTGCTTAATATTGCTGGGATTGGAAATGGTGGTTCGATTTCTGAAATGCCAATGGAAAAAGTAAGAGAAAATTTTGAAGTAAATGTTTTTTCTTTTTTTGAATTAGTACAAATTGTATTAAGACAAATGATATCAAAGCGAAAAGGTAAAATTATAATTATGAGTTCTTTAGCTGGTATTTTACCACTTAATTTTTTAGGTAGTTATTGTGCTACCAAAGCCAGTATTATCCAATTAACGACAACATTAAAAAATGAATTAAAATTATTGAATAATAATATTAAAATTATTTTAATTGAACCTGGTATGTATCATACAGGTTTTAATCAAGTAATGTTAGAAAATAAATATGATTGGATGCAGAAAAAAAGTTATTTTGAAAATGAATTATCATTAATTAGAAAAAGAGAAAATCTATTTTTTGGAATACTTGAAAAAAATAATTTAAATAGTATAGTTAAAAAAATTGTTAAAGCTGTTGAAAGTGAAAATCCTAAATTTATTTATCGTGCTCCGATAACGCAGGTAATAGGTGCTAAATTATATCAAATATTTAAAATGTAAAATTAATGAAATTTAAAAAAATTTTCAAGAAAGTATTGTTTTAATATGTTTTTTATGATATTATTAATATGCTTTCAGTTTTTATGGCGATGTAGCTCAGTTGGCTAGAGCACGCGGTTCATACCCGCGGTGTCGAGAGTTCGAATCTCCCCGTCGCTACCAATATGATGTTTACCATTGATATTCAATGGTTTTTATTTTTTTTTAGCCTTGTTTTTGGATTAGTTTTTTAATGTTTAGAAAAACTATCTTAAAAGAAATGATGGTATTATGGTAAATATTATTAAAGAAGAAACTATTGAGGATTCAGTTAAAGTATTACTATCTGATATTTTAGAATATGTATGACGATAATGTTTTAGATGATTTTGAACGATAATCTAAGAATTAATTAATAAATAATTTAGCATTAGTGATATAATAAGTATTTAAAATGAGAATTCATATGGAATACAATGTTTATTGTGATGAAAGTTGCCATCTAGTAAGTAATAACAGCAAATATATGTTAATTGGAGCAGTTTATTGTCCAAAGCATAAAGTAAAAAAAAGTAAATGAATATATAGAACATTTAAAGGAAAATTATAATCTTTCTGATAAAATAGAATTGAAATGGAATAAGATTGATAAAAAAACAGAGAAACTATATTTGGATATTATTAACTATTTCTTTAATAATGATGATTTAAAATTTAGAGTTATTGTAGTTGATAGTTTAAAATAACTTTAAAATATATAATTTATTGTGAAGAGGAGGAACTCTAATGAAATTTGGAGATAATTTAAAAAAAATAAGAATTTTAAAAAAACTATCACAGGAAAATTTAGCCGAAAAAGTAAATGTATCTAGACAATCTGTCAGTAAATGGGAAACTGGTGATGCTTATCCAACAATGAATAATTTATTAGAATTATGTAAAATTTTTCATTGTAAAATCAATGATTTAGTAAATGATAGTATCGTTGATCAAGATTTACTTGGAGATGAGGTTAAAACTAAAGTTGTAAGTTTAAAAAAAGAAGAACAAAAGAAAATGAAAGTTTTAAGTAAAATCATTTCTTTAATATCTAAAATAGGAAGAATCTTTTGTTATATTGCTATTCCTTTTATTTGTGTAATTTTAATTGTTTCACCTTATTTAATTGATAAAGTTGTAATAAAAGATAATAACTTAACTTTAAATTTGAGAGATCATAATATCAATCTTTTGGAAGAAAGTGATAAAGTGGTTTTAAAAGTTGGAGGAATTAGTTTAGCAGATGTTGATAAAGAATTTTTAAATACAAAAGTTATTCATATATTTGAAAAGAATAGTAAAGCCAAAATAATTGGTTATGTTGAAACGGGATTTATAACTTTATTGCTAACAATTATTTTGACATCTATAATATTTAAACATTTAGAAACTTTATTTAATAACATAAATAAAGGTGAAACACCATTTACATTAGAAAATGTAAGTTTAATAAAGAAAATAGCTTGGAAAATGATTATAATAATCATAATAAGTAATATTGGTGGCGGTATGTTTGAATTGCTGTTAAGTTCTGATTTAAATGTAGAGTTTGAAATTTATGATTTGGTAGAAATATTATTCTTATTTAGTTTATCATATATATTTGAATATGGAAGATTGCTAGGACTTGAAACTAAAGGTCAAATGTATGGTGATAGCAATGAATAAAAAAGCATTTTTAAATGGACTTTCTTGTCAAGCTGATTTAAATGAAAGTGAAGCAATATTAGTTAATGATATATTAGAGAAAAACTTTTTTATAAGTAAGAAGAATAAAGATAAAATAATAAGTGAATTAGTAATTAAATTAGATATAAGTCAAGATAGAGCAATCGTAATATATGGTATTTCAAAAAATATTATTAGTAATGAAATAAGAGATAAATTAAAACACCCTTTTAAAAATCAAGATTAAATTTTAAGAAATGATATTTTTAGTCAGATTTGTTTTGGATTTGTCTATTTTAATGTTTATTAAATTTAATTTTGATAGTAAAATGTTGATATATAAATTACAATGTTAGGTATTGGTTTATTATTTGCTAGTATTTTTCTATTGCTAAATAATAAAAACGATTCAAAAAAATAGCGTTAAATAGGTAATTTTTATTTGTATGAGTAAGATTATCAAGTAAAATTGATAGTCTTTTTTTACTCTTTTATGTATTTTATATTGTAGTTTGATGAAAAAATTATGTTTATTAAATTTTTTAGTATTTAATTAAAAAAATTTAATTCATCATTTGCACTTATAATATAATTTGATGTATAATGGTTATATAAAAATTATGTGTTATTTGTATGAGAGGCAATATTACTAGCCTTTCAATTTAAGAAGAAAGGCAGGCGAAAGTCGAGTTTTGTCTACTCGCGTTTTAAGTGAAAATAAGTGAAGTTGATTTAAATAAAGTTACACCGATGATGCAACAATATATTGAAATAAAAAAAGAAAATCCTGATATAATTATTTTTTTTAGATTAGGCGATTTTTATGAAATGTTTTTTGAAGATGCGATAAATGTATCTAGAGAATTAGAATTAACATTGACTGGCAAAAATGCTGGTTTAGATGAAAAGATTCCAATGTGTGGAATACCTCATCATGCTGCTAATGTATACATTGAAAAGTTGGTTGATAAAGGTTATAAAGTAGGAATTTGTGAGCAATTAGAGGATCCTAAATTAGCTAAAGGTATTGTTAAACGAGATTTGATTCAAATTATTACTAAAGGAACTATTATTGATAATGAAGCTTTGAATGAAAAAGATAATAATTATATTGGAAATGTTTTTGATTTTGATCATGCTTATGGAATAAGTTATGCAGATATAACTACTGGTGAAATATATGCTTTATTGATTGAACATAATATAACTAAAGTAATAAGTGAAGTTGTTAGTATTGGCATAAAAGAAGTAATTGTGACTTCAAAAGTTGATACCAATATTATTTCGCTTTTTAAGAATCAATTTAAGCTTACTGTTTCTGTTAGTGATGAAGTAAATAAAATATCTGAATATGAACATTTATATGAACAAATTAGTGATGTTCGTTTGATAGAAACGGTTAAGCATTTGTTAACTTATATAGCTAATACTCAAAAACGTAATTTATCGCATTTGCAGTCAGTTATTATTAAGGAAAATAAGAATTATTTAAAAATGGATATTCATACTAAAAGAAATTTGGAGTTGACGGAAACATTAAGATTAAAACAGAGAAATTATTCTTTAATTTGGTTATTGGATAAGACTAAAACAGCTATGGGTTCGAGAATGTTGAAAAATTTTATTGAAAATCCGTTGATAAATAAAAATGAAATAAATAAACGGTTAGATATGGTAGAAATTTTATTAAAAGAGTTTATTTTGAAAAGTGATTTACAAAATTTATTATTTGAAGTATATGATATAGAGCGTTTAAGTGGTAGAATTGCATTTGGTAGTGCTAACGCAAGAGATTTATTGCAATTAAAAAATTCTTTAAAAGTTTTACCAGAAATAAAAAATATTTTGGTTAAATTAAATTTTTATAAATCTTTTGATGATATTCCTGAATTATATGATTTATTAGAAAAAAGTATTTATGAGGAGCCACCAATTAGTTTAAAAGAAGGCTATTTAATTAAAGAAGGTTTCAATTTAGAATTAGATGAATTAAAAGATTTAAGAAAAGGTGGTAAAGATTTTGTTGCAAGATTTGAAATGGAGGAACGTGAAAAAACAGGTATTAAAAATTTAAGGGTAGGTTATAATCGTGTTTTTGGTTATTATATTGAAGTATCTAAAGGTAATGCAAATTTAATAAAAGAAGAATATGGTTATGAAAGACGTCAAACTCTAGCTAATTGCGAAAGATATATTAGTCCTATTTTAAAGGAGAAAGAGGATTTAATTTTAAATGCTGAGGAAAAAATAATTAATTTGGAATATGATATTTTTGTAAGTATACGTGAAAAAATTAAGGAGTATATTCCCGCTTTACAAAATATTGCTAAAGTATTAAGTGAAATAGATGTTTTACAGTCTTTTGCTACTATTACTGAAGAAAATAATTATGTTCGACCTATTTTGGTTGATGAACGTGATATGTTAATAATTGATGATCGTCATCCTGTAATTGAAAAGGTTATTAAAGATGAATATGTTCCTAATGATATTATAATGGATAAAAAAACAAATATATTATTAATTACTGGACCAAATATGGCTGGTAAATCTACTTATATGCGGCAAGTGGCTATTTCAGTTATAATGGCTCAAATAGGTTGTTTTGTACCAGCATCTAAGGCTAAAATGCCAATTTTTGATGCAATTTATACTAGAATTGGCGCTAGTGACGATTTAGTAAGTGGCGAATCAACTTTTATGGTGGAGATGAATGAGGCTAATAATGCTATTAGTAATGCAACAGAAAATAGTTTGATATTATTTGATGAATTAGGTAGAGGTACTGCTACTTTTGATGGTATGGCTTTGGCACAATCAATTATAGAATATATTCATGACCAAATTAAGTGTAAGACGTTATTTTCAACACATTATCATGAATTAACTGATTTAGAAAATAATTTAAAAGGTTTAAAAAATATTCATGTTAGTGCTCATGAGGAAAATGGTAATATTACTTTTCTACATAAAATAAAACCTGGGAGTATTGATAAAAGTTATGGTATTCATGTTGCAAAATTGGCATCTTTACCAGATTCGTTGATTAAAAGAGCTGATCAAATATTAAAAGTATACGAAAATAAAGAGAAAAGGCGTGATATTAAAATACAAGAAGCATTGCCAATAGATGATTTAATTAACGAGCAGAAGAGTGAAGTAGAAGAGGAAATAAAGAAAATAAATATTATGGAGTTGACTCCAATAGAGGCGATTAATATTTTATATCATTTAAAAGAAAAAATAAAAAATTAGGGAGGATTTGTATATGGAAATATTAAGAAAACAGAATTGGTGGGTTTGGTTATTACTTATGTTTTTTTCACAAGGTAGTGATACTTTTGTATTAGGTGCTTTAGTTAATTGTTATGATAAAGAAGCTTGGTATGCTAAATGGCAGAATTGGTTGATTGGATTTGCTTGTTTCTTTGTTCCAGGCGTAATAATGATAGGTATATTTCATATTCAAATATTGTGTCAAACAGCTGCTAAATTGCAAGTAAAAGGTTATAATTTTTATCTTTCACCTTATATTTGGTTATTATTTGTTATTGTTCCAATAATTGGTTGGATAGTATTAATTGTGATGTTTGTTTATTTACATATTTATATTATTGTTGCATTACATGATGGAAATGGTGAACAATATATTAAGTAAAAAGTCAAGTTTATGCTTGATTTTTTTTGATACTTGTAAAAAAATATTTTAATAGTCAAAAAATATAGTATAATATTGGTAGGTGATTTAAGTATGAAATTAAAAAATAATTTCTTTTATACAATTAGAGAAGATATTAAAGATGAGGAATCAATTAGTGGTAAATTATTGGTTAAAAGTGGTATGATTAAAAAGAATAGTAATGGTATTTATATGTATACACCATTAGGTTGTAGAATTGTTCAAAATATTCAAAATATTGTTCGTGAGGAAATGGATAAAGCAGGTGCTTTGGAAGTTAGTATGCCAATGCTAATACCTGAGGATATATATATAAGTAGTGGTCGTAGGGCTATTTTTGGCGATAATATGTTTACTCTTTTAGATCGTTATAAAAGATCATATTCTTTGGGTCCTACTCATGAAGAATTGTTTGTGGAGATGGCTAAGAGTCAAATTAAATCTTATAAAGATATGCCATTTAATTTATATCAAATGCGTACAAAATTTAGAGATGAAACAAGGCCACGCTATGGTTTGATTAGAACACGTGAATTTACAATGAAAGATGCTTATAGTTTTGATTGTGATTTGGATTCTTTAAATTTATCTTATAATAAAATGTTTGATGCTTATAAAAAAATATTTGATAGAATTGGTTTAGATTATAAAATTGTAAGAGCTGATACAGGAGCAATGGGAGGATTGTTATCAGAAGAGTTTCAAGCTGTTACTGATATAGGTGAAGATATTTTAGTATTGTGTGATAAATGTGATTATGCATCTAATATTGAGGTTAGTGAATGCGTAGATAATGTTCAAAAAAATAGTGAAGCATTGAAAGAAAAAGAACTTATTCATACTCCAAATGTAGGTTCTATAAGTGATTTAGTTAATTATTTAAAAATTGAAGCTGAGAAAATGGTTAAAACATTAATATATAAAGCTGATAATCAATTGTATGCTTGTTTAATACGTGGTGATGATGAATTAAATGAGGTAAAACTTTCAAAAGTTTTACATGTATCAGAAGTATCTTTAGCTAGTGAAGAAGAAGTAATTAAAACAACTGGGGCAAAGATTGGTTTTGCTGGACCTATTGATTTAAAGATAAAAATTATAATTGATAAATCAATATTAAATATGAAAAATTTTTTAGTAGGCGCAAATAAAACTGATTATCATTATATTAATGTAAATATTTCTGATTTTAAATATGATATTGTAGCTGATATAAAAAATGTAAAAGAAGGCGATATTTGCCCTAAATGTGGGGGTAAACTATACTTTAAAAAAGGAATTGAGGTAGGTAATACTTTTAAATTAGGGGATAAATATTCCAAAAGTTTAGGTTTACAATATTTAGATAATAGTAATAATTTAAAATATGTTCAAATGGGTTGTTACGGAATTGGAATTGAAAGAATTATGGCAGCAGTTGCTGAACAAAATAATGATGAATTTGGTCTATGTTGGCCAGTTAGTATCGCGCCATTTAAAGTTTCAATTGTTGTTATTAATGATGAAGATGATATACAACATGGTGTAGCTGAACAATTGTATAAAATATTAAATGATAACAATATTTCAGTTATTTATGATAATCGTGATGAAAGACCGGGTGTTAAATTTAAAGATATGGATTTAATTGGTATTCCAATTCGTGTTACTGTTGGAAAAAAAGCCGTTGATAAAATTGTAGAGTTTAAATTAAGAAATAGTAATCAATCAATGGAATTACTAATTGATAATGTTTTGAACGAAGTAAAAAAATATATAAGTTAATTTTAATTAAAGAGTGAATAATATGATGTGAATTCTAAATAGGAGACATCAATAAAACAGAACTTTGTATTAAACATAAAAAAATTTTTCAAATATAAAAATAATTGAAAAATTTTTTATTAAATTATTTTAAATTTCTGATTTCATCAATAGTTAGGTCTGTTATTTTAGCGATTAATTCAATCTCTAAATTTTCCCGTAGCATCTTTTTAGCTATATCATTTTTTTCTTGACCAATCCCCTGAGAAATACCATCTGCACGAGCTTTGATTTCTGCACCTTTAATTCTAGTGCGCATAATTTTTTCAGCTTCTTTTTCAGCATCATATAATCCTATCATTTTTTCATCTTCATTTAAGGCTAACAATTTAGATGTAACCTTTTTCATTATTTGATCATCTCCTGAAATTTTCTCAGCAAATTCTTTAGTTTCAGCTCTTAATAATAAGCAGTATCTTTCAAATCTACTTAAATTTACTATAGGTTTATTATAACACTTTTTGTATAAATAATCTAGATCAACATGATATTTTATAGGATTTTCAGGTAGAATAATATCTGATGTTTCTTCTTTAAATACAAATTTATATATTTCTTTATTTTGATTAAAGTAACTAAAATTATCAAAATTTATTTGAATTATATTTTTACTTTCAATATAATCTTCATTTTCATTATATAAACTTGCTGATATTTTTTCGATATAAGCATCATTTTTAGCAAATAATCCTTCATAATAAGATTTATTCATTTCAAGATTAATACAAGTTTTATCAATTTCAATAATAATATCACTACGCGATTTTTTATCATTTTTATTATTAATTAAAAATTCATTATTTTTAATAACAATATTTTTTAATTTACTTTTAGGAATACCAGTAACATAGTGAATAATATCTTGTAAATATTCAGGATTATTTTTATCTAACATAATAGCTTTAAAGATACAATCATAAACGCCTAACATTAATTTTTCATTTTTTACTTTTTCGATTCTATCACCTCCTTCTATAATAAATATATAAAAAATAATGATAAAATCCTTTTTTTTATAAGAAATTTTTTTTAAAAATTTGTAAAATGATGAAATTTATTGATAAAGGGGGCTTGCAATTACTAACTATGAGTGTTATAATTTAAATATCATAATAAATAGGAGGTATTTGAATTATGATGACAAAAAGTATAAAAAGTAAAGGATTTACGTTAATAGAGTTATTAGCGGTAATAGTAATATTAGCCGTAATTACTTTGATTGCTGTACCACAAATATTAAATATTTTAAATAAAGCCAGATTAAGTGCAGCTGAAGATACAACAAGTGGTATTATAAAATCAACAGAAAATTATGTAACAAGTTTTATGTTACAAAATAATGGAGGCTTTCCAGATGGAACACTCACTTTTGAATGTACAACCGATGGTTGTCAATTAAAAGAAACATTAGATGATAGTTATAATATGGATAATTTAACTACATTAGATTTTAAAGGAACAAAGCCAACAAGTGGAATAATAACAATAAGTAATAGTGGGAAAGATATATTAACAACGAATTTAAATATTAATAATTTTACATGTTTATATTCAAAAGGTAAAAGTAGTTGTATAGAAAAACAAGAAATAAAAGAAAATGGAACAAAAGTTTATTTTAATCCAGTTGAAGGTAAGCAATGTAGTGAAGATGAATATACTGAAGACCAAAGTCAAACTGGTATAACAGAAGGATGTATGCAATGGTATATCTTCAATGATAATGAGGGAAGTGCTGTTTATACTTTAATATTAGATCATAATATAACGAATAACGTAAAATGGTATACAACTGGGGATAATACTAAAGGTCCAAAAGAAGTATTGGAAGCATTAAGAGATGCAACAACTGATTGGTCAGATGAACTAATATCACCAACTCCTTATACAGCAAGTTGGACATATGATGGTCAACCACATTCATATACAATAGATTATTCAACATATGGAAATAAATCAAGGTTAATAAGTGCAGAAGAAATAGCAGAAATAACAGGAGCAAGTAAATCAATTGAAGAAGGTGGAATAGGTTGGACATTGCAAGATGGTGATTGGTTCTTTTTAGATGGTGCAGAAAGTAATTCTGCAATATGGCGCACACAAGTAGCAAATTCAAGTAAAACGAGTAAATATGCCTGGTTATTTGATAATACAAGTGATTGTATAAATAACGAAGAAACATGTATCAATTATGGTTGTAACGTAGAACAAAGTGGAACATTTGGTTATTGGACATCTTCGCCATCTAATTATAATTATTTTATTTATAGCAATGCGTGGAGCGTGTTCTATAAAGGTCATTTAAACCGCGATACTATCAGTCATAATGACAGATACGGTGTGCGCCCAGTTATAACAGTAAAAAAATCAGATTTACTACTTGACTCGTTTAAATTTTAAGGGTATACTTTAGTTATACTAATTATTGATTTAGAGAAGTAATATTATTAATATTTAATAGAGAGAATGTGCTTGGTGTAAACATTTAATATAATAATATGAAAGACACTAATGAAAAGTAATCGTATATCTGCGTTAAGGATTAAAGTGTATAGAGAGTCTATAAAATAAGGTGGTACCGCGATTTAGTCGTCCTTATATTTGTAGGCTTTTTTTAATTTTTAGGAGGGATTGTTATGATTCAGAAACCAAAAGGTACTTATGATGTATATGGTCAATATGGTAAAAATTTATTATATGTTCGAGATTTAATTCAATTTGTAATGGAAAAATATAATTATCAATATGTTCGTACACCTTTATTTGAAAGTAGTGAATTGTTTCATCGAGGTGTAGGCGAAACAACGGATATTGTTTCTAAAGAAACGTATGATTTTGTTGATCGTGGTGATCGCAATATGACTTTACGTCCTGAAGGAACGGCTGGAGTAGTTAGAAGTTTTATTGAAAATAAAATGTATGGTGAGGCTTCTCAACCAATTAAGTGTTGGTATTATGGACCAATGTATCGTTATGAACGTCCACAATCTGGTAGATTCCGTGAATTTTATCAATTTGGGGTTGAGGTATTTGGAACAAGTGATCCACTTGCTGATGCTGAGGTTATTAGTATTCCTGTTAATCTTTACAAATTACTTGGTTTAAAGGGAATAAAAGTAAAAATAAATACTTTAGGTGATAATGAGTCTAGATTAAATTATAGAAAAGCCTTACTTGATTATTTTAAGCCACATATAAATTCTTTATGTGATGATTGTCAAAAGAGATATAGTACTAATCCTTTACGTATTTTAGATTGTAAAGTCGATCATAATTTAGATATTATGAAGAAGGCACCTAAAATTTCTGATTATTTAAATGTTGATAGTAAAATTCATTTTGAAATGGTTCAGAAGTATTTATCTGCTATGGAAATTGATTATGAAGTTGATGAAAGTTTAGTTAGAGGTTTAGATTATTATACACATACGGTATTTGAAGTTGAGGCCCAAGTTGAGGGTTTTGGTAGTCAAAATGTTTTATGTGGTGGTGGTCGCTATGATAAATTAGTAGAAACAATTGGAGGACCTAGTACATGTGGTGTAGGTTTTGCAACTGGGATTGAGCGACTTATAACTGCTTTAGAATATGAGAATAAATTACCAAATAATGATAATTCTCTGGATATTTATATTATACCGATGACTGATACATGTAAATCGCTTGGTATTAAAATTACGAATGTTTTACGTATGAATGGTTTTAATTGTGATATTGATACAATGAATAGAAATATTAAAAGTAATTTTAAACAAGCTGATCGTTTAAATACTAAATATGTAATAATAATTGGTGATGATGAGTTAAATAACAATATATTTACAGTTAAAGATAATAAAACAAAAGAAGAATATAAAATAGAATATAATAATTTAGTTGATTTTTTTGATGATAAGATAGAAGAGGATGTATAATGAAAATTAATTTTTGCGATTTAAAAGATTATGATAATCAAATTGTTACTATACAAGGGTTTGTGGATAAAATAAGAAATTTACAATATGTACAATTTGTTATCTTGCGTGATTCCACTGGTAAAGTACAAGTAACGATTGAAAAAAATGATGAGAATAAAGCTTTAGTAGAAGTTATTGATAATTTAACTTTAGAAAGTACTTTAAAAGTTACTGGTAGGGTAATGGTAAATGAGAAGGTAAAGTTAGGTGGTTTGGAAGTAGTGCCAACTGATATTATTGTAACTTCTAAATCATTAGCCGAACTTCCTTTAGATATAACTAGTAAGGATAGTGCTTTGCGTGAAACAAGACTTGACTATCGTTTTCTTGATTTGAGACGAGAGGATAATAATTTATTTTTTAGATGTGAAACATTATTTGAACATGCTTTACGTGAGTATTGTATCAATCATAATTTTATAGAGATTCATTCACCTAAAATTGCAGCTGGTGCTGCTGAAAGTGGGGCAGAAGTTTTTAAAATAGATTATTTTGGTCAAACAGCTTGTCTTTCACAATCACCACAATTTTATAAACAAATGGCAATGGCTAGTGGCTTTGGTAAAGTATTTGAAATAGGACCTGCTTTTCGAGCAGAAAATTCGCATACATCATATCATGCGACGGAAATAAATATGGCTGATATAGAGATTTCTTGGATTAATTCATTTGAAGATGTAATGGATATGGAAGAAGAATGGATTAAGTATGCTCTTAATAAATTAAAGGAAACTTATGGTGATGATATTAAAAGATTATTTAATATTGAAATAAGTGATACAAGTATAAAATTTCCTAGAATTACTTTTAAAGAAGCAAAAGAAATTTTGAAGTCGGAATTTAATTATATTGGTGAAAAAGAAGATGATTTGGAACGTAAGGAAGAAAATTTATTATGTGAGTATGCGAAAAAGAAATATAATTGTGATTTTATTTTTATTACTAAATTTCCTTTTGAAGCTCGTCCATTTTATCATATGTTAGATGAAGATGGTTTGACTAACAGTTATGATTTATTGTTTAAAGGTATCGAAATTACGACTGGAGCTCAAAGAGAGCATCGAGTTGATATTTTAAAAAAACAAATGATTGAAAAAGGTGTTAATCCTGAGTCGTTAAATTTCTACCTTGACTTTTTTAAGTATGGTTGTCCTCCACATGGCGGTTTTGCAATTGGAATTGCTAGGATAATGATGCAGATATTTGAAATAGATAATATTCGTGAAGCAACATTTATTTACCGTGGACCTACTAGATTAAATCCATAAAAAAATATCCAAAAATTGGATATTTTTTTATATATTAGGAATTTCCTTTCAAAAAAATTTGTTTGCTTTTTGATAACTGGTAATTAACAAGTAAAAAAA
>CANQIS010000002.1 GCA_947624115.1 uncultured Bacilli bacterium | reverse complement strand
TCACAAATTAAAAGAAAAAGCAGCACTATTGATAATATTTTTCAATTTTTTACTCTTTTGGGGGTCTGAACTGTTACGTAAATAATAAAAAATAGTGTAAAAGAGATAGAATATTCTATCTTTTTTTGGTATAATTGTTTTGAGTAAAAAGTAGGTGAGGTTATAATTTCTATATATATACATATTCCTTTTTGTGATCATATTTGTTCTTATTGTGATTTTTGTAAATTAATATATAATAAAGAATGGGTAGATAAGTATTTAGAACAATTAGATAATGAGATTAAAAATAATTATTCTAATGAATTAGTTAATACTTTATATATTGGTGGAGGAACGCCAAGTATTTTATCTATTTCGCAATTAGAAAAATTATTTAAAATTATATCACAATTTAAATTGGCTAATAATTTTGAATTTACTTTTGAATGTAATATTGAATCAATTAATGAAGAAAAATTAGAAATGCTCTATAATCATAAAGTAAATCGATTGAGTTTTGGAGTAGAGACTTTTAATGATAAATTTTTATCTTTTTTAAATAGAAAACATACTAAAGAAGAGGTTGTAAAAAAAATTAAACTTGCTAAAAAGATTGGTTTTGATAATATTAATATTGATTTAATATATGCTTTACCAAATGAAAATTTAGAAGATTTAGAGGAAGATATTAATATTTTTTTGAGTCTTGATGTTGAGCATATTTCAACATATTCTTTGATTATTGAACCACATACTAAACTTTATATAAATAATATTCAAAATGTCGATTCAGAATTGGATTATTCTATGTATAAGTTAATAGTTAATAAGTTAAAACAAAATGGTTATGAACATTATGAAGTTAGTAATTTTGCTAAAAAAGGATATGAATCAAAACATAATTTAGTTTATTGGAATAATTTAGAGTATTATGGATTTGGACTATCAGCGAGTGGTTATATTCATAATAAAAGATATGATAATACTAAAAATATTACTGAATATTTTAAGGGTAATTATCTTGATAATATTCATGAATTGTCTTTAAATGAAAAAATAGAAAATGAATTTATTTTAGGATTTCGTAAAGTAAAAGGTATTGATAAAGATATTTTTTATAAAAAATATAATTATTCGATTAATGATTTTTTACAAATTAAAAAATTAATAAATGATAATAAGTTAATAGATGATAATGAACAAATTTATATTAATCCAAAATTTATGTATATTCAAAATCAAATATTAGTTGATTTGATTGATGAAGATTATGTAAATCAAATTAAATAGATTGTAGGTGTAGTATGAATAAAGTTAGTTTTTTTAATCAAGAATATAATTATATAAAAAATAATAAATATAAAGATAATGCTAAGGTATTAGTAAATTTATTACCTGATTATTTTTTTAGTGTACCGGCTAGTTCTACTGGTAAATATCATCCAAAGTTTGCTTTAGGTGATTCAGGTTTGGTTAGACACACTAAGGTTGCAGTTAGAATTGCTCATGAACTTTTAGAAAATAATACAATTGGAAGTGTGTTTACTTCTGATGAGAAGGATTTAATTATTATAGCCTTAATGTTACATGATGGATTAAAATCGGGGTTAGTACAAGAAAAGTATACAAAGTTTGATCATCCTTTGTTAGTTTCTAAATATATTAAAGACAATAGTGATAAATTAACTTTAACAAATGATGAAGTAGAATTTATTTGTAATTGTATAGAAAGTCATATGGGAGAATGGAATAAGGATTATGATGGCAAGGAAGTTTTGCCGTTACCTAAAGGTAAATATCAGAAATTTGTTCATATGTGTGATTTTTTAGCTAGTAAAAAATTTTTAGATGTACATTTTGAAAATAATGATATAGTAGATTAGAGGTAGTATATGGAAACAGTAAAACCAAGTGTTAAGTTATTAGGATTTTCTAGAGGTATAAATGGTGAAGGTCCAGAGTATTTAGTAGCCTGTGCTGGTAAGTTGTGTTATTCCAAATCGGATATTCAAACTTTATCAGATAATTTAGACGAAATAGCGATAAAAAAATTTATTAATAAACTATTAGATTTAGGACACGAGAGCCCTTTAGAACATGCTAGTTTTACTTTCGGTATCGAAGGTATTAGTAGAAGTTGTTCTCATCAAATTGTGAGACATAGGATTGCAAGTTTTTCACAACAAAGTCAAAGATATGTTGATTTAAATAATTCATTTAAAGTTATTATTCCACCAGAAATTGATAATGTGGATAGTTTAAAAAAAATTTATATGGATTCGATGTTAAACGATTATAAGGCATATATAGAAGCAGTTGATATTTTAAAGTGTGAATATATAAAAAATGGTATGAATGAAAATAATGCACATAAAAAGGCTTTAGAAGATGCAAGATTTATGCTACCTAATGCTTGTGAGACAAAAATAATTATGACCATGAATGTCAGAAGTTTATTAAATTTTTTCCGTGAAAGATGTTGTAATAGAGCACAGTGGGAAATACGTGGGGTAGCTAATCAGATGTTAGACTTATGTTTGGAGATATCACCGATTTTATTTCAAAATGCTGGTCCTAGTTGTGTATTTGGGAAATGTAGTGAAGGTAGTATGAGTTGTAAAAATCCAGTGAAAGCAAAAGTAAAACAATTGGAGGTAAAAAATGATAGGTAAGTTAATTGTTATTGAAGGTACAGATTGTTCAGGTAAGGAAACACAAAGTAAGTTATTATTAAAAAAATTGAAAGCTAACAACATTAAGGTTGAGTTATTTTCATTTCCAAAATATGATACGGCTACAGGAAAAATTGTAGCTGGTCCAATTTTAGGAAAAGATTCAGTTTGTGATGGTTATTTTGAAGAGGGTGCAAGCAATGTAAATCCATATGTTTTTTCTTTATATTTAGCCGCTGATAGAAAGTATAATATTGAATCAATAAATAATTTATTAAAAAATGGAACTAATGTTATATTAGATCGTTATACATACTCTAATATGGCTTTACAAGGTGCTAAATTAAAAAATGATTTAGAAAGAATTAATTTCTTTAAGTGGATAGAAAAATTAGAATTTGAATTATTAGAGTTGCCAAAAAGCGATATTAATATATTTCTACACATGCCAACATTATATACAACTAAATTAGCAAATAAAAGAGGGGAAAAGGCTGATCAAAATGAAAAAGATATCGAATATCAATCAAAAGTAGAAGATACATATTTTTTATTAGCTAATAAATATAATTTTAAAACAATAGAATGTGTTGAAAATAATAATTTAAAGTCAATTGAAGAAATTAATAATGAAGTATATCAGTATGTCATAAAATTATTAAAATAATAATATATTAAAATAAGCGAGTTATTGCTTATTTTTTAGGTGATTGTATGGAATTTATATCACATAGAGGAATAGATGATCATTGTTTTTTAGAAAATACAAAAGACGCTATTGAGCAATCTTTAATGAAAAACTATATAGCTGGTGTTGAGTTTGATATTAGAATGACAAAAGATAAAAAGTTTATTTTATATCATAATATGTTGATAGAAGACAATGGAATATTTTATCTAATTAAAAATAAAACTTTAAAAGAGTTAAAAAAAATAAATAATGATTTATCTATGTTGGATGATGTATTAAAAAGTATTAAAAATAAAAAAATATTAGTTATTGAAATAAAAGAAGAAAGTAATGATTTTGATGATGTAATTATTAATTTATTTAATGTAATAAAAAAATATAAACATTTAAATATTTATATTTGTAGTTTTAATTATAAATTAATGATTAAAATAAAATCTAAATATCCAAAGTATAAATGTGGTTTAATTATAGGATATTTAATGAATATAAATAAGAAAATTGATAATTTTGATTTCTGTTTATATAGTTACAATTATATAGATTTTATAGATAAGAAAAAAGATATTTTTATTTTTAATATAAATAATAAGGATAAACTTTTATTTATTAAAAATAAGATAATAGAACCATATTATATTATAAGTGATAAATCGTATAAATTAATAAATAACTATTGATAAATTTTTATGGATTCAATGTAGATAAAAGCTTCATTATCTATTTTTTTTATTATATCTAAAATTTCATTTCTTTTTTTCTTTTTGTTGATAATTATTAACATAATGATATTATTATGGTAAGTTTCACTAGTAATTTTATTAACAGAATAATTATGATTAACTAGATCTTTAAAGATTTTATCATAATTATTTTTACTTATAATAGTTATTTTATCATTGCCTAATGCGATTTTTTCTTCAACTAAACTGCCAATATAAGAACCTATTAGTGATCCTAAGGCAAAAAAGACAACTTTTAAAGGATCTTCTTTAATATTAGTCACAACTATACCTGTTGTAATAACCCAAACAAAGGCAATAATAAATTGTAAAATGGCTCCAAATATTTTTTTTCCTTTGGCTACGACAATTAATCTTAAAGTAGAAAGAGCATTTTCAATAATTTTTGATATAAAAACTGCTAAATATGTTAAAATTTTCATAAAATCCTCCATATTTATAGTATGTCTTATTTTTTCTAATAAAAACCTAAAAATAGTAAATACTAATAATATAATTGCTTTACATTTATAGATGTCAATAATGTATCAAATATATTGACACTTTTTATATGCAAGATGTAAAATAAAATTAAGCTAGGAGGAATAATATGAAAGAATTAACTACACAAATTGCGGAATTAGAAAAAGTAGTAAAAAGAATATCAAAGTCTAAAAGAAGAAAATATATGAGTGCTGAGACTATGCAACATTTTACTAATGTTTTGTCTGGTATAGATGAATTAAATAAAGATGTTTTAAAATATGATGGTACTAATATATTTTTGTATGCTAAATTGAATAATGATGCAATTATGAATAATTATATTCAATATTAAAGAATAAGAAAGGGAAAATAATTTGAGGTGAAGTTATGAATAATAGTGTGATAATGAGTTCCATTGAACCAAGAATCGGATATTATATGTCGGCAGCAGGCATAACTAATAAATTAGAAATAAATGAATATAGAAAGAAATTTCAAAGTAATGATATAACTTCTGCTCAAATTTTAGATTGTACTCGAAGTTTAGAATATTTTAATGTAGCAATGGGTGAAAAGAGAACTACTGCGAAAATGTATTTAGAACACGATATAACAGTTTTAAATAATTTGTTTCATAATGATAAAATTAGTGGCCGTAATTTTGTTGAAACAATGAAACAAGAAACTAAAAATAATAATTCTATAGAGGATAATGGAAATAATATTTCAAGTAGTAAAACACTTACTAAAGTAAATAGTAATTCAAGTAGTTATAAGATTTTTTCGAATATTTCTTAGCAAAAAAAAAAGTAAAATTAGATAAATAATTTTGCTTTTTTTATTATTTAGCGGTAACTTTTACATTTCTTTTTATATCCATGATAACTGGTAGGATAATAGGTTTTCGACCAGTTTTTTCAAAAATATAATTAGATAATTGATTTATAATTTCATTTTTTATATCGGAATAATTTATTTGTTGATTTAATTTTGATATAATTGCGTTTTTACTTATTTCTTCTAATTTTTTTAGTAGTTCTTCATTTTCATTAACTAGTACAAATCCTCTTGTAGTTATATTTGGACTACCAAGTAATTTATTATTAATGGTGTCTATATTTGTTATAACAACAACAATTCCATCATTGGACATTATTTTTCTATCTCTTATAACGGCATTACTAACATCACCAATACGATTTCCATCAACATAAATATCATTTGCTTGAATGGAACCAGCAAGTTTTGCTTGTCCTTTATAAATTGAAACAATATCGCCATTACCTAAAACGAATGTATTTTCTTTAGGAATATCGCAATCGATAGCGATATCAGCATGACTTTTTAGCATTCTATATTCACCATGAAATGGCATAAAGTATTTTGGATTAATTAGTCTTATCATTAATTTTAGTTCTTCTTTATTACCGTGGCCTGAAGTGTGGATATCACTTAATGAAGTGTTAGTGTAAACTTCTACGCCTTTTAAATATAGTTTGTTTATCGTTCTTGAAATACTTAGAGCATTACCAGGAATGGTTGAAGATGAGAAAACTACGACATCATCATCTTGTAATTTTATTTGTTTATGATTTCCGTTAGCAATTCTAGTTAGGGCGGCTAGTGGTTCACCTTGGCTACCTGTACATAATATACAAACTTTATTAGGTGGTAATTTTTTGCTTTCTTCTGGTGTTATAAAAATATCCTTATGCTTTATATATCCACCTTCGATTGATATTTCTATGTTTGTTTCCATACTACGGCCAAATGTAACGATTTTCCGATCATTCCTTTTACAAGTATCAACTATGTGTTTTAAACGATATATATTGGAAGCGAAAGTGGCGATGATAATACGACCATTGTGTCGTTTAAAAATTTCGCCTAATGCTTCATCAACTTTTGATTCACTAACTGACATACCTTCATTTAAAGCATTAGTACTATCACTTAATAATAATGTAACTCCACGTGATCCAATTTCTGCCATTTTATGTAAATTAGCTACTGGTCCAATTGGTGTAAAGTCAAATTTAAAATCACCAGTTGCTACTATTATACCATTTGGTGTTGTAACACATATACCATGTGAGTCAGGGATAGAATGGGTAGTTCTAAAGAATTCTACCTGAATATTTTTATATTTTACAATTGTTTTTTCCGTATATATAAATAAATTTTTATATTGAATATTTTTTTCTTCAAGTTTTCTTTTTATTAAGCCTACTGCTTGATTTGGAGCATATATGGCAGGAATATTGACTGTTTGTAATAGAAAAGGAATTCCTCCAATATGATCTTCATGACCATGAGTAATAAATAAAGCTTTAATTTTGTTTTCGTTTTTCTTTAGGAATGAATAATCTGGAATTACATAATCAACTCCAAGTAAATCTCCTTCTGGAAAAGTAATACCCGCATCAATAATTATAATTTCGTTATTATGCATTATACAATACATATTTTTTCCGACTTCACCAAGTCCACCAAGTGCGAATACTTTGGTGTCATCGTTGTTGAAAAATTTCATAAAATCTCCTTTCTTTTTTTTCTTGAAATCTGACTATATAATTATAACTGTTTTTTTTTTGTTTGTCTAGTGTATATTTTTAAATGTAAGTTAATAAAAAAAAACAGTTTTAAACTGTTATAAATAAAATTCATCTATTTCTGTTTTAAATAAATCATCGTTTCGATTAATTTTCCAAATTTGTTTTAGGATATTTATTATATTGACTGCTTGTTGATTATGATTAATAATATCAGATAATGATAGTATACCAACAATTTTATTTTCACTTATGACAATTAGTCTTTTTATTTGTTTTTGACTCATTATTGATAAAGCATTATCAATTGTTTCATTTTGGTTAATTGTAATTACATTTTTTGTTATATATTTTTCAATTAGATCGTTAGCACTGCAATTATTACTAATAGCATTTATAACGATATCACGATCGGTAATAACGCCAACAATTTTATTTTTATCTATTATTGGTAGAAAACCAATATCATATTTCTGCATAATTAATGCGACTTCTAATAAAGTGTTTGTTATACTGCCAACAATAATGTGCTTTGTCATAATTTTTTCTATTTCCATAAGTATCACCATAATTATTATTTGGAATTTTATTAAAATTTATACAAAATATTGTTTATTCAATAATTTTTTTGATATAATAATAAAGAATAGATAAAACATAATAATCATGTGCTTTTTATATAATATATTAGGAATGTGATTGTTATGAGAAGAAGAATTCATTTGAAAAAAAAATGTCGATTTAAATTGGGTATTTCTAATATTGTTATTATAGTTTTAGTTTTAATTATATTTGCAGTGAGATTTAGTTTGAATTATCTTAATAATAATGTGGTACCAATTTTAGTAAATTATGCGTCTAGTCAAGTAAAAAAGTTTTCAACTTTAATTATAAATAGAGCAATTTCAAAACAAGTTACTGAGGATTTAGATGTTTTAGAGATGTTTATAATAACACGTGATAGTAATAATGAAATAAGAACAATTGATTTTGATCCAGTGATGGTAAATAAAACTTTGACGAAAATTGTTAATACTATTCAACTTAATATTAAGTATTTAGAAGAAGGCAAATTAGATTTATTGGAATTACCTGATAATGTTTTAATTGATTATGATGAAGAAAAGTTATCGAAAGGTATTATTTATGAAATTCCAAGTGGTGTAGTATTTCAGAATTCTTTACTTGCTAATTTAGGACCAAAAATTCCTGTTAAATTTAGTTTGATAGGTGATATTGTTAGTAATTTTAATACCAAAGTTACTAATTATGGTATAAATAATGCTTTAATTGAGGTAAGTGTTAGTGTGAGGATGGAGTCCAAGGTAATTTTACCACTCATTAGTGATACAATTGTGGTTGAAACTGATATACCAGTTGCGATAAAGATGGTTCAAGGTTTAGTACCTGAATATTTAATAGGTGGATTAAATAACAGTTCTATTCCTTTGACGATACCAAATATTTAAAAAGAAGTGAGATGTCTATGAGAAAGAAGAAAATTTTATTATTGAAAGTATTATTTTTATTATTTGTATTTTTAATTGTAGGATTGTTATTGTTTTTTGGTATTAAATTATTTAAATCAAAAAGGGAAGAAAAAATTAATATTAAGGATATGTATATTGCAAGTTCTATGTTAACTAGTGATTTGTATAATTTAGAATATGAAAAGATAGATACGATTGTAAGAGGTAATTTAGTTAGTGTTTATGATAAAGAGATTACTAATGAATTAAATGAAGAAGATTTAAGCATTTATTATAAAGTAATTTATAATGATAATGAATATTTAATTAAAAGTGATAACTTAGTTGATGATAAGAATATGGTTGTTTTAGAAAAAGAGATGTATGTTAGAACTCCTGTTTCTGTTTATAAAAGTAGTGATGGAGTTGAACTTGTTGGGTTAGTAGATAAGGGTTCTAAATTAGATATTATTGGTTTTGATAAATTATTAGATGATGGTAATGTTTCAAAATATAAAGTTAAATATGAAGAATTAGAAGGTTATGTATATCAAAAATATTTGGTAAGTTCGTATGATGAGGCAATTTTAAATTATGATGAATCTGGTAATTATAAAATTCATTTAGCACGTGAGGATATTTATGGTGGTGGTTCTGCTGGGAATTTGGACTATTATCCTTATGAAAAACCACATTTTGAAGATAATGTTATGCCAAGTGAGGTTAGAAGTTTGTATTTAAATGGTGGAGTTTTAGATAATGTTGATGAATATATATCTTTAGCTAAAGAGAATAATATTAATGCTTTTGTTGTAGATATTAAAGATAGTGGTGCACCATCGTATGCTTCTCCAGTTATGCAGGAATTATCTCCTACAAATTATGAACATGCGATTAATTCTTTTGAATATTATCAATCGGTTATAAAAAAATTAAAAGATAATGGCTTTTATGTGATTGGTCGTATTACAACTTTTAAGGATCATTATTTTGCTCAAGATCATCCTGAATATGCGATTGTAAATAGTGGAAATTCAGCTCTTTTTTCACATAATGGTTCATATTGGCCTAGTGCTTATCAACGAAAAGTTTGGGAGTTTAATGTTAAGTTAGCAATTGAAGCAGTTCAAGAAATGGGATTTAATGAGATTCAATTTGATTATGTTCGTTTTCCTGATCGTACTTATACTTTGGAAGAAAATGGAACAATGAATATGAGAAATAATTATAATGAAGAAAAAGCTCAAGCTATCCAACGTTTTTTGATGTATGCTTGTGATGAAATACACGCCGTTGGAGCTTATGTATCGGTCGATGTATTTGGTGAGTCAGCTTATACTTATGTGGCTGCTTATGGTCAGTATTGGCCAAGCATATCAAATGTTGTTGATGTAATAAGTGCGATGCCATATCCTGATCATTTTAATGCTCATGATTTTGGTATTTCTGAAGTTGTTTGGACTGTTCCATATAAGCTTATGAGTACGTGGGGTTCTTATGCAGCAGCTCGTCAGACTGAAATTGCAACACCGGCAATTGTTCGCACTTGGATTCAAACATATGATACAATTAAAAGCCCATATATAGTCTATGATTCTAATAAGGTAGCTGATCAAATTAAGGGATTATATGATTCTGGTTTAAATGGTGGATATATGACTTGGAATTCTGGTTCTAGTTTGGTAAAATATAGATTTATAGCACCTGCTTTTAAAAAGGAGTATTAATGTGAAAAAATATAAATTTGATGAAATAAGTTATGAATTAATTGAAAATTATAAAGATGGATTTGATTATAGCGAGGTTTTAGCTAAGTATACTGATTTCTTTTATGATTATGATTATATTTTAGGTGATTGGGCTTATGGTAAATTACGTCTTAAAGGTTTTTATGAAAAAAATAATAAAAAATGTAGTGAGATAAATGATTTCTCTAATTATAAAGAATATATAAAAAAGCATTGTGCTTATGAATGTAAGTATTTTGTTTTAAAAAAGGTGTAGTATGAAAAAAGTAGTTGCTTTTTTATTAAAATATAAGTATCAAATTTTATTGTTGATACTTTATATTTTATTTTTTTTACAAATGCAGAATGTGTTTTATTATGCAGATGATTATAGTATATTAGTGTCAGATAAATATAATATTCATAATTATATTGATTTTTTATCGTGGTTTTTTTATGATTGGTCGGGAAGATTACTTGGACATTTTTTGGTTTTAATTATATTAAATTTTGGAAATTATGTAGTATTTAGAGTGTTAAATCCAATTTTTCTATTTTGTATATGTTTTTTTCTAGCTAGAATAATTGATGTTAAAAAAAAATATAATCAATCACAATTGATTTTTCTATTTTCTTTAGTTTTTGTAGGTTTAAATGTAAAAATATCTAAAGAAATTTTGTATTGGACTTATGGTACTGTTTTGTATCTATGGGGCAGTTTACCGTTATTTATCATAGTTTATTTTTTATTGGATTGTATTATTAATGATAAAGAAATGTCAAAATGTCGTTTTGTGGTCTGTTGTGTTTTATTTTTTATTGTTAGCTTTTTTATGGAAAGTACATTGATATTTGGAATTGTTTTTTTGCTTTTTATTTTACAAGATAAAAAATTAAAAAGTAGGAAAAGTATAAAAAGAATATTATTATTTTCTATATTTTGTTTGGTTTTATTATTATTAATACCAGGTAATATTGCTAGATTAAGAACTGAAAATGGTGATTTAAATTTCTTATCTTCATTTATTTATAAAATGAAAGATTATTTTAATTTTTTATTCAATACATCTAGTATTATACGTTGTATATTTATGTTATCGGTTATTTCAAATATTAATTTGTTAAAAAAGAGTAAATCTTTATTCAATTTTGTTTGTTCAGTTTTTTTATTATGTTTTAATATTGTAATATTATTTTGCTTTTTACTATCTATAAAAATAAACTTTATTAATTTAAATAATGGATTTTTTATTGTTACTTTTATCTATTTAATTTTAAATGTTTATAACTTTTTTATATCTTTTAAAGATGGTCAAAAAAAATATTATATGTATTTAGTTATAGCTGGTATTTGTTCTAGTTTAGTTTCAATTTTATTGGTTTCTTATAATATATATCGCTTCTATTTATTATTAATTGTTTCGATGACTATGTTGTTATTATACTGTTATTTCAATAGTAATAAGAAACAGAGATTTTTAATATTATTACTATATTCTATTTTTATTAATTATTATATAAGTATTTTGTTATTGATAGTTGGTTTAATTTATTGTTTAAAAAAATTTGATTATTATAAAATAAATAAATTATTAATTTGTTTATTTGTTGGATATCATTTATTTTGTTTTGGTGACATAATGTATCATTATTATGTTAATTCAAAAGCAGTGCGATATAATAATGAAAAATTATATTATATTAGAAAATATAAGTCAGAATTAGAGAAAAATGGTTTTAGCAATATTAGTTTGATGTCTTTTTTTGATTATAATGGTTGTATTGAGTTGAAAAGAATAAAATATGAGGAATATTCTTATCATACCGCCGATAATTATGATTATGTATTGGAGTGGTATAAAAATTATTTTAAAATAAATGATTATGAAATTTCTTGGATAGATAGTTAGATGATATATTTATTTTGAATAATTTTTTTGAGCATTAATTTACTTCTGTAATGATAAATGTTATAATTATTTTAGAATGGATGATGGGTATGGAAATAAATGAAATGTTAAAATTTTATAATGAGTATTTGAATAGAATAGATGATTTATGGAGGTCTCTTTGAACCAGAATTAAAACAAGAAAGAATTTTATACTTGGAAAAACAAATGTCTAATGCCGATTTTTGGAATGATAGAATTAATAGTGAAAAAGTAATTAATGAAATAAATTATTTAAAGAAACAACTTAAAGATGTTAATTCTTTAAGGGAAGATGTGTTAAATTGTATTGAAACTTTGGAATTATTAAAGGCAGATAATGATCTAGATATGCAGTCGTTGTTAGAAGAACAGATTTCTATTGTTGGTGATAAGTTAAGTAATTTGGAAGTTGCTTTATTATTAAATGGAAAATATGATTCTTATGATGCTTTAATAGAAATTCATAGTGGTGCAGGTGGAACTGAAGCTTGTGATTGGGCTAATATGTTAAAGAGAATGTATTTAAGATGGTGTGATAATAAAAAATATAAATATGAAATAATTGATGAACAACTTGGTGAAGAAGTAGGTATAAAAAGTTCAACTTTATTAGTACATGGTTTAAATAGTTATGGCTATTTAAAAAATGAAAAAGGTGTTCATAGATTAATTAGATTATCACCATTTGATTCTAATTCTAGACGCCATACTTCGTTTGCTTCTGTTGATGTTACTCCTTTATTTGATAATCAAGATATAGACATAGAAATTAACGAAGCGGATATTAGGATTGATGTATATCGTTCTAGTGGTTGTGGTGGACAAGGAGTCAATACAACTGATAGTGCGGTTAGGATAACACATTTACCGACTAAAATAGTTGTGACTTGTCAAAATGAAAGAAGTCAAATTCAAAATAAAGAAAAGGCAATGGAAATATTGAAAAATAAATTATATCAAATGGAATTAGAAAAGCAACAAAATGATTTGAAAGAATTTAAAGGTGAATTACAAGATATAAATTTTGGTTCACAAATAAGGAGTTATGTAATGCATCCATATTCAATGGTTAAAGATCATCGTACTAATGTGGAAACAAGTAATGTTAGTAAAGTTTTAGATGGTGATATTGATATGTTTATAAATTCAAATTTAAAAAGGAGAAGTTAAGATTATGTTTTTTAAAAAGAAAGTTAATGAAAATATTATGCATTTGGTATATGCGAAAGGACGACTTGTTAGGTATGCTCAATTTATCGTTGGTGTATTTGTAGTCGCTTTATCTTATAATTTGTTTATGTTGCCAAGTTCAGTTGTATATGGTGTAGGTGGGCTCGGTGTTATTTTTAAAACAACTTTTGGTTGGGATCCTTCATTTGTTATTTTGGTTGGCTCAGTGATATTGTTAATTCTTAGTTTTATATTGTTAGGCGTTGAGAAAACAAGAAATTCAATTATTGGTTCTTTATTATATCCTGTATTTGTTAAGTTAACCGCTATTTTTGTAAAGTATATAAACATAAGTGATGCTGATCCAATTATTGTAGTAATATTTGGAGCTGTGATAACAGGTTTTGGGCTTGGTCTTATTTTTAAATCAGGTTTTACAACAGGTGGTACAGATATTTTAAATCAAATAGTATCTAAATATTTTAAAATGTCACTGGGAACGTCAATGTTCTTTACTGATGGTATTATTATAGCTAGTAGTGTTTTTGTCTTTGGTTGGACTAAAGTAATGTATTCAGTTATTTCTTTATATATTATTAGTATAATGACTGATAAAGTAATACTTGGCGTGTCGCAATCGAAAGCATTTTATGTTATTACGGAGCATGAAACAGAAGTAAAACGTTATATTACTGATACTTTAAAACATGGTGTTACTGTTTTAGATGGTCGTGGTGGTTATACTGGAAATCATCAAAAAGTAATTATGTTTATTATTCCAACTAAAGAGTATTTTTTAGTAAAAGAAGGTATTTTTCAAATTGATAAAAATGCATTTTTTATTGTTACAGATGCGTATGAAGTATCTGGCGGTATGTGATATTGAATAGAGGTGTATTATGAATTTAATAAGAATGAAAGGTGTTAATAAGCAATATAAAAATGGAGTAACGGCTATTTATGACTTGGATTTAACAATTGAAAAAGGTGACTTTGTTTTTATAATAGGTTCGACCGGTTGTGGGAAGTCGACACTAATAAAAATGTTATATCGTGAGGAAAAACCTACGCGAGGTAAAATAATAGTAGGTGGTTTAGATGTAGCTAAATTACGTAATGGTAAAGTCTATAAATTAAGAAGAAAATTAGGTGTGGTATTTCAAGATTTTAAATTGTTACAAAAATTGACTGTATATGAAAATGTCGCTTTTGCATTGGAAGTGTTAGGTTTACCAAAAAGTGAAATTCATGAGAAAGTGTTAAAAGTTTTAGATTTAGTTGGTTTGAAAAATAAAGCAAAACATTATCCAACAGAATTATCTGGTGGCGAACAACAGAGAGTAGCTATTGCACGTGCAATTGTAAATGGACCAAAGCTTTTGATATGTGATGAACCAACAGGAAATTTGGATGAGACAACTAGTATGGAAATTATGAAAGTTTTGGAAGAAATAAATAAATTAGGAACAACGATAATAATGGTTACACATGATACTAATATTGTTGCATTGATGCAAAAGAGGGTTATTCTTTTAGATTCGGGAAGAATTTTAAAAGATTATGAGAAAGGAACGTATGTACATGAAGGCGTTTAGAATTTTAAGTAGAAATATAAGAGATTCATTTAAAAGTGTATTTAGGAACTTTGCTTTATCGCTTGCTTCTATTTCATGTATAACGATTACTTTAATTGTTGTTTCTTTAGCTATTATTTTGACTTATAATGTTAATAATTTTGCTAGTTTAGTTGAAAAAGATGTAACAATTGTGGCGTTTTTAGATGTAGATATAACTGATGAGGAAACAGATAAAGTTGAGGAAAAAATAAAAGAATTAGATAATATTGATAGTTATATTTTTCGTTCTAAACAAGAAATAACTGATGAAATGATGGAATCTTCAGATATATTTGATTCGATTATGTCTGAATGGAGTGATGAAGAAAATCCACTTCAAGCTACTTTTCAAGTAAAAGTTGTCGATATTGAAAAAATTGGTGATGTAGCTGATGAAATTAAAAAAATAGAAAATGTTTCAATTGTTAAATATGGTGAAGGTATGGTTGAACAAATGGTATCAGTGTTTGATTCAATTAAAAATGTTAGTTTTGTAATTGTAATAGCATTAGTTTTGGTTACTGCCTTCTTAATTTCAAATACAATTAAAATAACGATTTTTTCTCGTCGACGTGAAATTGAAATTATGCGTTTAGTTGGTGCTTCTAATATTAATATTAAAATTCCATTTATTTTAGAAGGATTATTTTTGGGATTAATTGGTTCTATAATACCTGTTTTATCAACTATTTATGGTTATTCTGCTATTTACAAAAAATTTGGTGGACAAGTATTTACACCAATTATTCAATTAATAAAACCTGAACCATTTATGTATTTTGTATCTTTAGCACTTGTTGAGATTGGAATTTTAGTTGGTATGTTTGGAAGTTGGCGAGCTGTTAAAAAGCATTTAAAAATATAATTGGGGATGTAGTATGAGTAAAAGAGTTTTGGGAATTTTTGGTGCATTGATTGGTGGATTTTTATTTGCACTTCCTTGGATATTAATATATATTTATGGAAATATGATATTCTCTATATTAGCAGCAGTAATTGCTTATGGTGCTTTATTAGGGTATAAAAAAGTAGTAGGTCAACCAGATAAAACAGCACCAATAATAATTACAATTATAAGTTTATTGGTAGTAGTTATATCAACTTTGTTAATTATTCCTTGTTGTTTATTATATAAAGAGGGATTTACGGTTAATTTAGATAAATTGCAAATGCTTTATCAAAATTCTGAATTTTCCTCTGCTATAATTCGTGATTTAATTGTGTCAGTATTTTTTACATTTTTAGGAATAAGTACTGTAATTTCAAAATTAAAAATGGAAGTTGATCCAGTTTATGCAGATAAAGTTAATAATGTAAATAAATTAAAGCTTGATAATCAAAAAAATGTTGAAGAAGTAAAAAAAGCATTTATGACATATCATGCTATGGATAAGTATTCGGCAACTAGTAAGGAAAATATTTTAAGAGAAATAGATAATAATGAATTAATATTTAAAAATTTGAAATTACAACAAATTATAAAAAAAGTTAATGGTAATTATTATTTTAGTGAAAAAGCTGAAAAAAGCTTATTTTATAGATTTGTTATTTTGTATTTGAAAATAATGGGAGTTATATTTTTGATAGTAACTGTAATTATATTATTATTTTTGTTAATAAGATAATAAAAAAACTGATAAATAGAATATTTATCAGTTTTTATTTTAACTACATTTTAATTTTTATCATCGTGTTTCTCTTTTTATTAGTTTAGCGTGTAGTACAACTCTTAGTTCGTTGTTGTAACAAGATGATAGAGTAATTATTTTATCTTGTGGATTTAGTTCTGCATTAAAATTATATATACTTCTTGATTTTAATGTATTTAAGAAATCCATATATTGTTCATCACCATTAAATTTGGTTTGTAAGTAGTATGATTCTTCTGGAATGGTATAAATACTAAATACTTGCCATAAAGTATTTTCTGTTGGTGTTGATAATTTTACAGTATGATTTTCTTGATTAGTATACCACCAATTTTCAACTATATATCTTAATGATCCAAACATAGTATTATTATTCATACCATGTCCATAAATAATAGTATTTTGATCAAAATTGTTGGGGTTATTTCGATAATCCATAAAAACCCAACCAGCTTCATTATATGTTTTGTCATATGCGTAATGTAGGTAATAATCATTATCTGTTGTTTGAACTACAGGATAATTAATATTTGTATTGTTTAGTTGTATCCAAGCTACAGTGTCATTATTTTTAGCTAATAAATTGTTAAAATCAACACTTATAAGTGGAACATTTATATAGTCCCAATAGTCATTTGGTACATAATTATTGTCCTCTGTAGGTTCTTCTGGCTCTGGTGGATTTACAATTTCAGTATTTTCTTCTTTTGGTGCTACTTCAACAATTGAAACCAATTTTCTAATATCGAGTTCTTGTTGTTCGATTAATTTGTAATTAATCTGTTTTGTTGTTATTTTATATAAAGAAATGCACAAAATAATTGTAAATAAAATATATGAAATCCAAAATTTTTTGTTTTGCTTTCTCATAGTATCACCATTAATATTATATCCTACTTAAATTATATTATCAATTAATATTGAAAAACTTTAAATGATAAAATTTTGAATAATGTAAATTTGTGTCTAATAAGATAGTATGAAGTCTTTTATTCTTGACCATAATAAAAATAGTTGCTATAATTTGTGTAAAGATAGGAGAGGTTAAAATGAAGAAATTTGCTAGTTTATTATTTACATTTGCAATTATTACAGCTAGTGTGTTTGGTTTAGGTTCAGCTAATGCTTTGACAATTAATAAGGATGTTTATTATGATTTCTATATGACTGGTGGTAGTGATAAATTAACAATGTCAATTATGGATGAAAATAATGATGACATAAATAAAGCACTTGTTCAGTTTTATAGACCAGAAAGTGGAGCAGAAATTGTTAATGCGATTACATTTAAATTTTCTGTAAAAGCAGAAAATACTTGGAATAAAGAATCTGATAAGGCTAAAATGTTTATAAATATTCCAAAGACTTTTAATTTGGATAAAAAAGATCATATATATTTAATGAGAATTAAATCAGGTGGAGATTATGATGTTTATGAAATTGGTGACAAATTACAACAGAAAACACCTAGAAAATATGAAATTAAGGATTATAATTCAGTAAAGGCTGAAATTGAAGGAGATTCAGTTGTATCAAAAGGTTCAAATTTAAAGGATGATTATTTTAGTAATCAATATGCTGTTTTAGAAACAGGTGATTTTGAAAGTACTGGTGATACATATTATGTGTTAATTACTTGCCAAGGAATTGAATTAACAACATCATCTACAACTATAACAACTACTGCAACTACAACTACTACAACAAAACCAAGTCAAACAACGACTGTTGAAAATCCAAAAACAGGTGAGAATAGTAATCAATTATACTTTATTATTGGTGTAATAGGTGTAATTGGAATAGCTGGTTTGGGGATTAAATTTGCCAAAGCAAATAAATAATAAAACTAAATAAAAAATAAAGCCTTTCGGTTTTATTTTTTTATGTAAATTTTTGTCTATTAATGATTTATTTTTATTTTATATCATTGACTGATAGGTAAAAAGTTGATATACTCGTTTTTAGAATAGGAGTGTTGAAATGAGAAAGCTATTAAGTATTTTATTTTCATTTATTTTTATTGGAACATGTGTTTTAGCGCTTGTTCATGTTAGTGCATTGAATATAAGTCATGATAATACTTATTATGAATATTATATGACGGGTGGAAATGATAAAGTTACAATGTCGATTGTGACCAATGTTGATCCAATTGTTACAGCAGCAGCTAAAGAATTTTATACTGAAGCAAGTGGTGCTTCAAGAGCTAATGTTGTACCATTTAAATTTACAGTAAAAGGTGGTCAAACTTGGGATGCGAAAAATGATAAGTTAACTATGTATATAAATATTCCTCAAATATTTAACTTAAATAAAAAAGAACATATTTATTTATTAAGTGTTAGTCCAACAAGTGGAACTATGACGGCTTATGATATTGGCTCTAAGTTTACTGATAATTATGAGATTAAAAGTTATGATTCTATAAAATCAGTTATTACTTCTCAAAATGTTATATCACAAGGAAGTAATAAAACTGATAATTATTTAAGTGGTGAATATGCAGTTTTAACGACGAGTGAACTTTTACCAACGGGTGATACATATTATTTATTAATTACTTGTCAAGGTTCTGATCCAACGACGACTTCTTCAAGTACTTCTTCTACTACATCATCAACAACATCAACGACGACAACATCAACTACAACATCAACTACAACATCAACTACAACATCAACTACAACGACAACAACTACAACGACAAAACCATCAACAACGTCGACAACAACTACAACGACAAAACCGTCAACAACGTCGACAACAACTACAACGACAAAACCATCAACAACGTCGACAACAACTACAACGACAAAACCATCAATAACGTCGACAACGGCAACAACTACAAAGTCATCGACAACGTCGACAATAACTACAACTACAAAACCATCAACTATATCAACAACAACAACTTTGACTTCGGAAGAAATGACAACAATTGAAAATCCAAAGACAGGTGAAAATAATTCAAAATTGTATGTGGTGGTTGGGTTAATCGGATTAATTGGTATTTCTAGTTTAGGTATAAAATTTATAAAAGCTTCTAATTAATTGATAAATTTATAGCAACAAATAAAGAACTATATATCATTAAAATTATAGTTCTTTTTAGTATATTAATTTTTTTGTTTAAAAAAAGATTGATAAAATCAATCTCAAATATTTTATAATAGATTTATAAATTTACTTTTTTTGTACTTTTGTAAATTTTTTCTATTTTATTCAGTTTCATTGTATGCATCAAGTATTGCTTTTTCAAACATTTCTCTTGTTTCTTGGTTGATTGGATGTGCAATATCATGATAAGTATCATCATTTACTTTACGGCTTGGCATAGCTATGAATAGCTTGTCGTCACCTTGTATTATTCTGATATCTCTAATAGCAAAACAATCATCAATTACTACAGATACCATTCCTTTCATTCTAGAATTTTCTTTTTCTGTTTTATGAACTTTTACAGATGTAATTTTCAAGTAAATCTCTCCCTTCAGTATTATCTTACACATTTATTGTATAATAAAAAAAGTTTAAAAGCAATATATTATGTGTATTTTTTTTAATAAACTATTTTTATTGTTTTTGTAATAATATCTGAATATGAAAATGATTTGACTTCGTTTTTTATTTTTGATTCTATTAATTCAACTATGAAGACATTTTTATACAGTTCTTTTATTTTAGCATGATATTTCTCATATTTATTTCTACCTAAATTATATTTTATGATGACTTTTTTGCCAAGATGTTCGTTTAGATTACCTCTTATTTGTTCAATTGTCAAAGTATTTCCCCCTTATCTAGGATAACCAATATACATAGTACCTTTAGTTTTTATACCACCAATTCCATCTTTTCCATATTTTGTATTTTCTAAGATGTTTATTAAATCTATGTCTTTACTTATATCTGATAGGCTTATACGTGTTGCGATAATTGCTGGGTCTAGGGCGTGAATATTAATCCTTTTGGGGCTAGAAGCAAAATTGGCACCAGCTTTTATTAATTCTTCATAATTTGATTGACAAGCTCCAGCTATAATTATTAATTTTTCATGACTATGTTCGTATTTTCTAGCTTCTATTATAGCGTCTACAAAATTTTTACTATTTTTGTAAGCAGATAAATCATCTCGACTTCCTTTTCTTTTGTAATATGCATCATGGCCTGTTATAACTAATATATTAGGGTTATGTAATTCTAATAATTCGCGAATTTTAAATTTTATATTAGCCTCATTTTCTCTTATTCCAATTGCCATTAGTTTGTCATCTTCATAATATTTTAAACATTTTTCTAAGTATTCGTTATCACCATCAATGTGTAAAATTTTACCTGGTAAATAAAAGAATTCACTTCTATCTAAGTCTAAATTAGGTTTTATACGTTCTAAAAATTCTTCATCTTCGGTAAATTCTTTATCATATATAACTAAATCAGATTCTGGACTATCGGCTATTAACCTTACATTAATTCCTTTTAAATAACAAATTGTGTTTTCAATGGCGGTAATTTTAAATACCATATCATTATTATAAGAGTTTCGTGTTACTAAATCTCCTACTTGAAAATTCATACTTATCACCATTTAATTTTATGATTAATAAAAAAAAATATGAAGTATAAAATAGTATTAATGATAAATTAAATTTGTTATTAAAACTAGCAGATATATTTTATAGTTTTAATATAAAAAAAAGTGTTGCAATCATCAAATAAATACGTTATAATTTAAATATCATAATAAAAGGAGATGTTTAAATTATGATGAGAATTAATAACAAAAAAAGAGGATTTACATTAATAGAGTTATTAGCAGTAATAGTAATACTTGCTGTTATTGCTTTGATTGCCGTACCACAAATATTAAATATTTTAAATAGGGCAAGAAAAAGTGCTGCTGAGGATACAACAAGTGGTATTATCAAATCAGCTGAGAATTATGTAACAAGTTTTATGTTACAAAATAATGGAGGCTTTCCAGAAGGAACACTCACTTTTGAATGTACAACCGATGGTTGTCAATTAAAAGAAACATTAGATGATAGTTATAATATGGATAATTTAACTACATTAGATTTTAAAGGAACAAAGCCAACAAGTGGAACAATAAAAATAAGTAATAGTGGAAAAAATATATTAACAACAAATTTAAATATTAATAATTTTACATGTTTATATTCAAAAGGACAAAGTAGTTGTATTGAAAAAAAAGAAATAAAGGAAAATGGAACAAAAGTTTATTTTAATCCAGTTAATGGTAAGCAATGTAGTGAAGATGAATATACTAAAAACCAAAGTAAAACTGGTATAACAGAAGGATGTATGCAATGGTATATCTTTAATGATAAGGAGGATAGTGCTGTTTATAATTTAATATTAGACCATAATATAACAGGCACAGTAGCATGGAATTTAAGTGGCGAGAATTTTAAAGGTCCAAAAGAAGTATTGGAAGCATTAAGAGATGAAACAGTAGCATGGTCAGATGAATTAATATCACCAATTCCTTATACAGCAAGTTGGACATATGATGGTCAACCACATTCATATACAATAGATTATTCAACATATGGAAATAAAGCAAGATTAATTGAAGCCGAAGAAATAGCGGAGATAACTGGAGCAAGTAATCTGGTAGATGATGGAGGAATAGGATGGACATTACAAAATGAAGACTATTTTTATTTAGATGGTACAGGAGAAAAATGGCAAACCAAAGTAGCAAGTTCAAATAAAAAGAGTAAATATGCATGGTTGTTTGATAATACAGAAGATTGTACCCAATATGGTTGTGATGTGAAACAAAGTGGAAATTATGGATATTGGACTTCTTCAACGAATGCTAGTTACTCTTTTTTAGCGTGGTGTGTGTTCAACTGCGGCTCCTTGGACGACAACTACGTCAACGGAAGTAACTATTATGGTGTTCGTCCAGTTATAACCGTAAATAAATCAAATTTAGGTCTTTAAAAAATATGTTTGACATATTTTTTTTATTTGTCCATATAATTTAGTAGGAGGAATTTTTATGGATAAGGTAGAAACATTTAATACATTAGGACATGTTGTAACAATTAGTGAAAGAAAAAATATAGTTATTAGTGGGGTTAAGAAGATAGATAGTTTTGATAATGAAGAATTTTTAATGGAAACAAATATGGGTTATATTGTTTTGAAAGGTTCAGATTTAGAAATTGTAAAATTAGATACATATCAAGGTAATGTTTCAATAAAAGGAAAAGTAAATAGTTTATCTTATATGGAAAATTTATCTAAAAAAAATAAAGATGAAGGAATGTTTAATAAGTTATTTAAATGATGGATTTAAATACACAAATTAGTTTGATTTGTTTTTCTTTTTTTTATGGTTTTATATTTTCCATATTTTTAAATATTAATTATAAGTTTATTTATAATTCTAAAAGGTTAATTAAAGTAATTTCATCTTTTTTATTAATTATGATTTTTGTCTTTTTTTATTTTATTGGTATTAGAAAAATTAATAATGCTATTTTACATCCTTATTCATTGATTATGATTATTATTGGATTTTTTGTTGACATTTGTCTGAATAGAATTATTGCAAAAAGAAATAAAAAATGATATACTTATCTTATAGTAAGTAGGATGGTGGTTCTATGGCGAAAAAAAGGCGAATTACTAAAGAATCTAAAATGAGATTGCTTTTTTTTGGTACTTTTTCAGTTGTAATAATTTCATATTTTATTATTAATACTATTACAATGGTTTTTGATATTAAAAGTTTAAGTAAAGAACAACAAAATTTGGAGAATAATTTAGTTGAGTTGCAAGGGGAAGAAACAAATTTAAATAAGGAACTTGATAAATTAAAGAATGATGAATATAAGGCTAGGTATGCTAGGGAATATTTTTTATATTCTAAGGAACAAGGAGAGTATATTTTTGCTAATATATTGGATGAGGAAGATGAAATTGTTGAACCTGAAGAATCACAAAATGATTTGTATAATTATGTAATTGTTGCAGTTATATCAATTTTATTATTAGTTGTTTTGATTATATTAAAAAGAATAAGAAATTCAAATAGGGATGAATAAGGGGTTGTTGTTATGTATAAATTAGGTGAACAATTTGAGGTTAGTTATGAGCATGCAAAGGCTAATCCCAAAAATGTAATTGTTGGTCAAAAATATAGAATTACGGTTATGACGGAAAGGTTGGTTAGGTTAGAATATAATGAGAATGGTATTTTTGAGGATAGGCCAACACAACTTGTATGGAATAGGGATTTAGGTGCTGTAAATTTTAAAATAAAACAGGATTCTAAATATTTGGAAATAACAACTAAGTATTTTTGTTTAACTTATTTGAAAGACAAACCTTTTTCGGCTCCTAAAATAAGCCCAACAGCTAATTTAGGGGTTGCATTACTTGGTACGGATCGTGTTTGGTATTATGGACATCCAGAAGTTAGAAATTATGGTAGTCCTGGTCTTGAATTATATGAAAAAGCTCGTGATAAAGGAAATCATAAAGTAAAATATAAAAAGGGTTTATATTCGATTGATGGATTTGTTAGTATAGATGATTCTAAGAGTATGATTATAGAAGAATCTGGTAGTGTTATTCAAAGAAATGAAGATAAAGACAATATTGATATTTATTTGTTTATGTATTTAAATGATTTTCAAGGTTGTTTAGATGATTATTATAAGCTAACTGGTTATCCTGCTTTAATTCCAAGATATGCACTTGGTAATTGGTGGAGTCGAAATATTTCTTATAATGATGAGCAATTAAGAAGTTTGGTAGATGATTTTAGTTTTAATAATATTCCATTATCTGTTATGGTATTAAATAATGAGTGGCATTTAAATCGTCATGAGGATATTAAGAATATTAAAACAGGTTTTACTTTTAATAATGGTTTAATTAAAAATCCAAAGGAAACAATTGATTATTTGCATTCTAAAGGAATTAGATTAGGGTTAAATATTGATCCTAGTGATGGGATATATCCGTATGAGGTATATTATAATAAAATTTGTGAATATTTAAATGTAACACCTGGTACTATAATTCCTTTTAATGTTTTGGATCCTAAATTCTTAGATGTTTATTTAAAACTTTTAATTCATCCACTTGATAATTTAGATGTAGATTTTTTTTGGCTTGATTATAATAATCCTAAGAATAATAATGAATTGTGGATTTTAAATCATTATCATTTTTATGATATGATGCGAAATTATAAAAGAAGACCGATGTTGCTTACAACTAATTCTTTGGTTGCACCACATCGTTATCCAGTATTATATTCTGGTCGAAGTGTTGTTAGTTGGTCAACTTTAAAATTAATTCCTATTCATAATGCTAGTGCAGCTAATAATGGTGTTAGTTGGTGGAGTCATGATATTGGTGGATTTTATAAAGGAATTGAAGATGATGAATTGTATACTAGATATGTACAACTTGGAACTTTTAGTCCAATTTTAAAGTTTGGTAGTGAGAAAGGAAAATATTATCGAAGGGAACCTTGGAAATGGGGTTATAAAACGTATGGAATTGTTAAAGATTATTTGCAATTACGTCATCGTTTAATTCCTTATTTATATGCCGAGGCTTATAAATATCACAAATTTGGTATTCCAATTATTCAGCCTATTTATTATAAAAATCCTGAAATGTATGATGATCCAATTTATCGCAATGAATATTATTTAGGTAGTGAATTATTTATATGTCCGATTATTAATAAAAAAGAACCTGTTATGCAGAGGGTTATTCATAAATTTTATATGCCAGATGGTATTTGGTATGATTTTGTAACTGGTAAGAAATTTCCAGGTGGAAAAAATTATGTATCTTTTTTTAAGGATAATGATTATCCAGTTTTTGCTAAAGCAGGCTCAATAATTTTATTAGGTGATAATGATAATATGAATGATACGACACCACCTAAAAATTTGGAAATTCAAATTTTTCCTGGACGAAATAATAAATATGAGTTATATGAAGATGATGGTGTAAGTGATTTATATAAAAAGGGTTTTTATATTAAATCTTTGATTGAATATAATTATTTACCAAGTAATTATACAGTAATTATAAGAGCTATTGAAGGTAAAAGTGGTATTATACCAGAACTTAGAAATTATAAAGTACGTTTTAGAAATACAAAAGAGGCTAATGATGTTATTGCTTATTTTAATAATGAACCTGTTGAATGTAAATGTTATGTTGAAGATACAGATTTTGTGGTTGAGTTAAAAGATATACCAACTATTGGACAATTAACTTTAAATTGTAAGGGTAAAAATATCGAAATAGATGCGGTTAAGTTAATAAATGAGGATATTCAATCAATTTTGTACGATTTACAAATCGAAACAGAAATGAAAGATACTATCGATCAAATTATTTTTAGTGAATTACCAATTAAGAAGAAAAGAATTGAATTAAGAAAATTAAAAAGAGTTGGCCTTCAAAGAAAATTTATACGTTTGTTTTTAAAATTGTTAGAATATATTAGTGAGGTTTAAAAATATATTTATAAAAAATCATAGTTGTATTAGTAATATATACTGTGATTTTTTTGAATTATTTTGTATTGAATTAAGTTAAAGTGTGTGTTATAATTTTTTTAGGAATTAAAAAGACTGTGATGGGAAGAGTAGTAATAATTTTAAATATTATGTAGAGAAAAAGTGGTTGGTGTAAACTTTTAATATTAATTATGAACTTGCTTCTTTTAGTTTCATATATGATAAATATATGACGTAGATTTGCGTTAAAAATATTTGAGAGCATAAAGATTATTATGAATTAAGGTGGTACCGCGTATATTACGTCCTTAAAGATTAATGTCTTTTTCTTGGTTTTAGGAGGATATTTATGAATTATGTTATTAATTTTTTATTAAGTTTTGTTGTTGTTTATCTCGTTTATTTTATTTTTGTAATTAGTAGAAAAAAGATTATTAATAAAATAAAAACTAGTCTTGAAGCTAGGCTTTTGATTACAAAATATAAGGTAGATGTTGATAAAATTAATTCTAAAGAGCTGGCCAGCAAGATAGCTTTGTGTAATTCATTAATAGTTTCTTTGGTTTATTTAGTAACATTGTTTATTAATAATTTTATTTTAAGTATGTTAGTAGGATTTGTAATATTTTTAATTTTAATTTTTGTTGTTTATAAATTATTAGGAAAGAATTTAAAGAAAAAGGAAGGTAATTAGTATGTATGATTTTAAAAAGATAGAAGAAAAGTGGCAAAATTATTGGGAAGAAAATAAAACTTTTAAAACTGATATATGGGATTTTGATAAGCCAAAATTTTATGCACTTGATATGTTTCCATATCCATCTGGACAAGGTTTGCATGTAGGTCATCCTGAGGGGTATACAGCTACGGATATTGTATCTCGTATGAAAAGAATGCAGGGATATAATGTTTTACATCCAATGGGTTTTGATTCGTTTGGTTTACCAGCTGAACAATATGCGATAAAGACAGGTAATCATCCAGAAGGATTTACTAAAAAAAATATTGAGACATTTAAAAAGCAGTTAAAAATGTTGGGTTTCTCTTTTGATTGGGATAGGGAAGTATCAACATGTGATCCAAGTTTTTATAAATGGACACAGTGGATATTTAAGCAATTATATAAAGATGGTTATGCGAAAAATATCGATATGCCAGTTAATTGGTGTGAGGAATTAGGAACTGTTTTAGCTAATGATGAGGTTATTGATGGTAAAAGTGAACGAGGAGGTTTTCCAGTTGTTCGAAAAAATATGAAACAATGGGTTATTGATATACCTAGATATGCGGATAGATTAATAGAAGGATTGAATGAATTGGATTGGCCAGAATCTACTAAGGAAATGCAGAAAAATTGGATTGGTCGATCTGTAGGAGCTCACGTTAATTTTAAAGTTGAAAATTCTAGTCAATCTTTTGTTGTTTTTACAACTAGACCTGATACATTGTTTGGAGCAACATATTGTGTTCTTTCACCTGAACATGAATTAGTCGAGAAAATTACTACTCAAGAATGTATGTTTCAAGTTTTGAATTATAAAAATGAATGTTCTAAAAAAAGTGATTTGGAACGAACAGAGTTAAATAAAGAAAAGACGGGGGTTTTTACTGGCAGTTATGCGATTAATCCAGTTAATAATAAAAGAATACCTATTTGGATAGCTGATTATGTTTTGGCAACTTATGGAACGGGTGCGATTATGGCTGTGCCTGCTCATGATGATCGTGATTATGAATTTGCTAGAAAGTTTAATTTGGAAATTATACCAGTAATTGAGAGTGATAATGATTATAATGTATCGGCATATACAGGTGATGGTGTTCATGTTAATTCTGAATTTTTAAATGGTTTAGATAAAAGTTGCGCAATTGAAAAAATGGTCGATTGGTTAGTTGAAAATAAAGTTGGTAGTAAAAAAGTCAATTATCGTTTACGTGAATGGATTTTTGCTCGTCAAAGATATTGGGGTGAACCAATTCCTATTGTTCATTTGGATAATGGTCAAGATGTTGTTTTGGATGATTCGGAATTGCCATTAGTTTTACCTAATTTATCAGATTATAGTCCTAGTAAAACAGGGGCTAGTCCACTAAATAAAGCAGAAGATTGGGTAAATGTTGAAATTAATGGTATAAAAGGTAAACGTGAAACTAGTACAATGCCTGGATCAGCAGGTTCTAGTTGGTATTTTTTGAGATATATTGATCCTCATAATGATAAAGAAATTGCTGATCGAAAATTAATTGATCATTGGATGCCAGTTGATTTGTATGTTGGTGGTCCAGAACATGCGGTTGGTCATTTATTGTATTCTAGATTTTGGAATAATTATTTATATGATAAGGGTTATATATCAGTAAAAGAACCATTTTATAAGTTACGTCATCAAGGTATGATTTTGGGTTCAAATGGTGAGAAAATGAGTAAATCTAAAGGTAATGTTGTTAATCCAGATGAAATGGTTAATCAATATGGTGCCGATAGTTTACGTCTTTATGAAATGTTTATGGGACCATTGGAAGCCGCTAAGCCTTGGGATCAAAATGGTATTGAAGGCTCTAAAAGATTTTTAGAACGTGTATGGCGTTTGTATGTTGAGGAAAATAAAATTTCTGATAAAGAAAATAAAAATCTTGAAAAAATCTATCATCAGACAATAAATAAGGTTACAAATGATTTTGAAACAATGAATTTTAATACAGCAATTAGTCAAATGATGATTTTTATAAATTCGGTTTATAAAGAAGAGGTTTTTCCAAAAGAATATGCTTTAAACTTTTTAAAACTTCTTAATCCTATAGCTCCACATATTACTGAAGAGTTATGGCAATTTTTAGGAAATGAAGATTCAATAGCTTATGCGTCATGGCCTGTTTGTGATATGTCTAAAACAAAAGACGAAAAGGTTTTGATGGTTGTACAAGTAAATGGAAAAGTACGTGGTAAAGTAGAGGTAGATGTCGATATATCAAAAGAAGATATGAAAAAATTGGCATTAGAAATTGAAAATGTTTGTAAGTATGTAGATGGCAAGGAAATTGTTAAGTTAATAGCTGTTCCTCCTAAAATGCTTAATATTGTTGTAAAATAAAAGAACTTTAGCTAAAGTTCTTTTTATATTACTATGGCAAACAAATTACCTGATCCTTTATTTACTAATTTTGATAAGGTTTGTTGTAATTTGTATCTAGCATTTTCTGGCATCATGGATAATTTTGCTTGGATTCCTTCTTTGACAATGACGTCTAAACTTCTACCAAATATTTCACTTTTCCAAATATTTCCAGCACTACTGTCTTTATCTTTCATTAGGTAGTCGATAAGTTCTTTGCTTTGAATTTCAGAGCCAATTATTGGTTCAAATGTTGATTCAACATCTACTCTAATCATGTGTATTGATGGTGCAACTGCTTTTAATTTTATGCCGTAACGACTGCCTTGACGAATTATTTCTGGAGTGTCTAGTTTCATATCTGATAAACTAGGTGAAGCTACTCCATAACCTGTTGTTTTTACCATTTTTAAAGCAACTTTAATTTGATCATATTCTTGTTTTGCTTCGTTGTAATCTTGAAATAAAGTAAGTAAATCGGCTTTACTTTCAATATTAATGCCAATTATGTCTTTTAATACTTGATTATATAGTTCATTTGGAGCATCTAAGGTGATGGTGACTTCGCCAGTAGAGGTATTAACTTCTGATAAATATGCTTTGCTGATATATTCGCAATTAGTAAAATATGAGGTAATATTTTCAATATCTCTTAATTTGTCTATTTCGATAACACTTTCGCGAATTTTATCCATGTATATTTTTTTTAACCAATTATTAGGTGCTAGACAGGCAATCCATTCGGGCATATTGAATTTAACTTCCATAACTGGAAATTCATATAATGCTTCTCTTAGAATGGAGTAGATATCACGTTCGGTCATATTTTCAACACTAATTGGTAGAACAGGTACACTATATTCTTGGTTTAGTTTTTCAGCTAATCTTTCAGTTTCTGGCAGCATTGGATGGGCTGAATTCATGACAACGATAAAAGGTTTACCAATTTCTTTTAGTTCAGTAATAACTCGTTGTTCTGCTTCGATGTAATCATTTCTAGTTAATTCACCAATTGAGCCATCAGTTGTTACGACAATGCCAATTGTCGAATGATCTTTTATAACTTTTTCAGTGCCAATTTCGGCAGCTTCGATAAATGGTATTTCTTCATCATACCATGGTGTTTTAACCATTCTTGGACCATTTTCATCTTCATAACCTTTACAATTAGGTATAACGTAACCTACACAATCAACTAATCTTATATTGGCTGAAAAATCATCAATATATATTTTGGCAGCATTACTAGGGACAAATTTAGGTTCGGTTGTCATAATCATTTTACCTTGTGCACTTTGTGGTATTTCATCTAAGGCACGTTTTTTTTCGTATTCATCTTCAATGTTTGGAACAACTAAGTTTTCAATAACTTTTTTTATAAAAGTTGATTTACCTGTCCTAACTGCACCAACGACACCTAAATATATATCTCCTCCAGTTCTTTCGGTAATGCTTTTTATAATTTCTATTTTTTCCATATATTTCCCTACTTTCCATAATTCAATTAATTATATTATAATTAGTTATTAAATATGAAAATAATTTATTTTTTATATTATAATTTGAAAAAAATTTAATTTGGTTGTACTAAGTTTGTATGTACCTGTTAAATAAAAAAATATCAATTATAAAAAGTAATAAAATTTATTTATTATGTAGTAATTATTGAAATTTATGGTTGTTTTAGTAGGTAGGTAATGTTTTTTTATATTTACTTTAGTAGAAAATTGTCATAAATTAATATTTTTTGAAATAATATTCTAGTTTTGTCGAAAAGCAAGTTTTTATATTTTAAATATGTTAAGTTATTATTAGGAGGAATAAAGTATGAAAGAAAAATATCATATTGAAAATATTTTTAATGAGATGATTGATGATGTATGTTATATTAGAAGGACTACTTGTTTGAATAGAAAATAGGTAGTTTTTTTCTTATAATTTTAGGAATTGACAAATGTGATTTTTTTTGAGAGAATATTGTTGAATAGGAAGAGGTGTATGATATGTATCAAGAAGGTGTCCTATTGACAGTTAAAGATATATTAGATAAAGAGTTTAAAATTGATACTAGAGGATATAGACCACAAGAGGTAGATAAGTTTTTAGATATGATAATTAAAGATTATGAGGAGTTTTCTAATATAATAAATACATTGGAAAATGAGAAAAAAGAACTTATCGATGATAATATTAGATTAAAACAAGAGGTTCGTAATTTAAGAACTAAATTAGAGGTAGTAAAAGAAAATGCTAATGAGGAAATTACGAATGCTGATATTTTAAGAAGATTGTCTAATATTGAAAAAGTTATTTATGGTAAAGAAGATAATGATTAGAAAAATAATATTTTGACAAACGCTGTATTTTTTATAATATAGAGGAAAGTCCATGCTCACACTATTCTGTGATGATAGTAGTGTTCGCGCTTAGGGAAAAAATAACCTAAGGTAACATTTTTTTGTTAACGGCGTCGAATTGACCTAAGTTTTTTAATATGGTCATATTAGATATAAAGTGCCAAAGTGACGATTTTTTTTAGAAATGAAAAAAGTGGAACGTGGTAAACCCCGCGAGTGAGAAACCCAAATTTTGGTAGGGGAACCTAATAAAAGAGAAAAAGAATCTTTTATGGGATTGTGAAAGCAATAGATAGATGTTTGTCGCCTATTTTTAGGAACAGAACATGGCTTATAAAATATTATTTTTTTTAATTAATGAAAGCAGGTGTCAAATGAAAGACATAGGTATTAAATTACAGGAAACAAGAGAAAGTATGGGAATATCTATTGAAGAAGCTGCTGAGGATTTGAAAGTTAAAAAAATTCAAATAGAGAATATTGAACAAGGTAATATGGATGCTTTTAAGGATATTTTTTATCTAAAGTATTTTATAAGGGATTATTCAAAATATCTTGGTCTTAATTATGAAGATATGGTTGATGAATTTAATGAGTATTTGTTTGATTATACGTCTAAAATATCGATTGATGATATAAAGCAGGCTAAAAATAAAGGTAAACAACAAAAACATGATGAAAATCAAGTTCATTCGCCATATACGGTAGAACCTAGTAGGAAATCTTCGAGTTTTATTTATATTATAATAGGTATTTTATTAGTGGTAGTTGTAGCAATAGTTTTGTTGATTTTTTTATAAAATGGAGGTAAGGTATATGAATTTACCAAATAAACTTACGATAGTTAGGATAGTTATGGCATTTATCATTATTTTAATTTTGATTTTTCCGTTTGATGCAGCAGGAATTGCTTTACCTAAATTGTTTGTAAGTGAAGCATTAGTTGTTGATGTTAAATATTTAATAGCAGGTGTATTATTTATTTTAGCTTCTATTACAGATTTTTTAGATGGTCGTATAGCCAGAAAATATAATTTAGTAACTGATTTTGGAAAGGTTATGGATGCTATAGCTGACAAAGTTTTAGTAAATTCTGTTTTGATAATATTATCGGCTAGTGGTTTTATTCATCCAATAATTCCTGTTATTGTTATTACTAGAGATAGTGTAGTTAATTCTATTAAGATGGTAGCTGGTAATCATGGAAGGGTGGTTGCTGCGATAAAAAGTGGTAAGATTAAAACTGTTTGTTTGATGTGTGGTATTGCTTTGACTTTATTTTATAATTTACCATTTGAATTATGGAATATTAAAGTTTCTGATGTGTTATTGATTGTTGCTGCTATTTTATCATTAATATCTGGTGTTCAATATTATTATATGAATAAAGATTTATTGTTTCAAAATGAAAAATCTGTAGAAAATATATAACAGAAATTGATTTATTGTAGTATAAATCGATTTTTTTGTTAAACAAATGATGCAGAAATAGAAAATCCGAAACGAACAAAATTTCGCAAAAAGTATTGACAACCTAAAAAAGATAGTGTAAAATGAGTCTTGTAAGTGTTAGGAGGAAAAATTTATGGCAACAAAAACAACAACTGATAAGACATTAGATCAAGTGTTACTCGATATAGAAAAACAGTTCGGTAAAGGAGCTGTTATGAAATTAGGAGACCATGAACATAGAGAAATCGATACAATTTCAAGTGGTTCATTGTCTTTGGATATTGCATTAGGTATTGGTGGTTATCCAAAGGGAAGAATTATTGAAATATATGGTCCTGAATCTAGTGGTAAGACAACATTTGCTTTACACGCTATTGCGGAAGCTCAAAAAAAAGGAGGAAGAGCAGCTTTTATTGATGCTGAGCATTCCTTAGATCCACAGTATGCTTCAAAATTAGGTGTAAATATTAATGATTTATTGTTATCTCAACCTGATAATGGTGAACAAGCACTTGAAATTTGTGAAGCTTTAGTTCGTAGTGGCGCAATTAGTGTTATTGTAATTGATTCAGTAGCTGCTTTAGTACCACAAGCTGAAATTGAAGGTGAAATGGGTGATACTCATGTTGGATTACAAGCTCGATTAATGAGTCAAGCTTTGCGAAAATTATCTGGTGTTATCAGTAAAACTAATACTATTGCTATTTTTATTAATCAATTGCGTGAAAAAGTTGGTGTTATGTTTGGTAATCCAGAAACGACGCCAGGTGGAAGAGCTTTAAAATTTTATGCTTCAGTTCGTTTAGAAATTAGAAGATCAGAACAAATTAAATTAGGTACCGATATTATTGGTAATAAGACAAGTATTAAAGTAGTAAAAAATAAAATGGCTCCACCATTTAAAAGCTGTAGTGTAGATATTATGTATGGTGAGGGTGTTTCTATTGAAGGTGAAATTGTCGATTTAGCAAGTGAAGTCGGAATTATTGAAAAAACTGGTGCTTGGTATTCTTATAATGGAGAAAAATTAGGACAAGGAAAAGAAAATGTTAAAGAGTTGTTAAAGACTAATATTAAATTAAAAGAGGAATTAGAACAAAAAGTTCGTTCATATTATGAAATTGATGGCAATAGTAAAGAACAGTCACAAAAAGATGCTAAGTTAAATAAGGTAGAAGAGTAAAATTTTCTACTTTTTTCTATAATTTTACTTTTAAAAAAAATTATAACTTGACTTATTGGTTTATAACCTTTACAATTAATTTAGAACATTTTTTATGTTTATAGAATAAATGGAGGTATATTATGAATGATATGGCTTTCTCCATTTTACTAGTACTTATTGGAATAATTGTCGGTGTAACTATAATTGTGATTTTTAATTATATAAAGGGTACTTTAGCAACTAAAAATGCTGAAATGATTATTGATAAGGCAAAAAAAGAGGCTGAAAAGGTTAAGAAAGAACAAATTTTGGAAGCTAAAGAAGAATCATATAAGATAAAAAAAGAAACAGAACAATTTGTTAAAGAGAAAAAAAATGAAATTAAAGAGACTGAAGAAAGATTGTTATCTAGAGAAAATAATATGGATAGAAGGGATCAGACTCTACAGAATCGTGAACAAATGTTAGAAGATAAGGAAAATAGTTTAATCAATAGACAAAAAGATATCCAAAAAGAACAAGAAAAAGTGGAGGAAATTAAAAAAGAACAAATTGAATTATTAGAGAAAATTGCTGGTTTTTCAAAAACACAAGCTAAAGATTTAGTTATGAAAAAAGTTGAAGAAATGATGTCGTTAGAAATATCAGCTTATATTAAGGATCGTGAGGCAGAAGCAAAATTGGAAGCTGATAAAATTGCAAAAAATTTATTAGTTTCATCGATGCAAAAATATGCTGGTGATGTTGCTAATGATCAAACGGTGACAGTTGTAAATTTACCGAATGATGATATGAAAGGTAGAATTATTGGTCGAGAGGGAAGAAATATTAGAACGATTGAGGCAGTAACTGGCGTTGATTTAATTATTGATGATACTCCAGAAGCAATTGTTTTATCAAGTTTTGATCCATATCGCCGTGAAATAGCTCGTGTGACGATTGAAAATTTAATTAAAGATGGACGAATTCATCCAACTAGAATTGAGGAATTGTATGATAAAACAGCTAAAGAAATGCGAGAAAGGGTTTTAGAATATGGTCAATCAGCATTATTTGAACTAGGAATTACGAAAATGGAACCAGAGCTTATTGAGTTGATTGGTAAATTACATTTTAGAACTAGTTATGGTCAAAATGCATTAAAACATTCAATTGAAGTTGCACAAATTTCTGGAATTATTGCTGCTGAAATTGGTGAAAATCAAAATATGGCTAAAAGAGCTGGTTTATTGCATGATATTGGTAAAGCTATTGATCATGAAATTGAAGGTAGTCATGTGGTGATTGGTGCCGAACTTGCTAAAAAATATAAAGAGAGTGATGTTGTTATTAATGCGATTGAATCGCATCATGGTGATAAAAAATCAAATTATGTTATTTCAGAAATTGTGGCGATTGCTGACACATTGTCTGCATCTAGACCTGGGGCGCGTAATGATTCATTAGAAAATTATGTAAAGCGTCTTGAAGAGTTAGAAGCAATTGCTAGTGATATTAATGGTGTTGAAAAATCATTTGCGGTTCAAGCAGGAAGAGAGTTACGTGTAATTGTTAAGCCTGATGAAATTGATGATGTAGAAAGTTATAAAATAGCACGTGATATTAAAAGTAAAATTGAATCTCAATTACAATATCCTGGTACAATTAAAGTAACAGTTATAAGAGAAGTTAGAGCTGTTGAAGAAGCTAAATAGACAATTAAGTTAAGAACTTTTTTGTCTTTTTTTTGTGTAAACAAAACTGAAAATAGTATTAATAGTATTGCAATTATTAATTATTAGTGTTATAATTTAGGTATCATAATGAAAGGGAGATGTTTAAATCATGATGAAAGATAATAAAAGGACGAATGGATTTACTTTAATTGAATTGTTAGCTGTGATTGTTATTTTAGCTATTTTAGGTTTAATTGCGATTCCATCTATTTTAAATTCAATAAATGATTCGAAAGAAAAATTGTATGCTGAACAAGTTGATAGGCTTTTAAGTGCAGCTGATAACTGGGCAGCATCAAATGATAATGAATTACCAAATGCAACATTTGCTAATGAACCAATTACATTAAGTGTTTCAGAATTACAACAGAGTGGATTGTTGAAAAATGAAGATGTTAAAAATCCATTAAATGGGAACAAGAATATGCAAGGGACAATAAAAATTTATTATGATGATTATTATAGTCAATATGTGTCTATATATTGTGATGCAGAATATGGTAATAAGTATTATACAAGTAATGAAGATTATAATTCAGTTATGGGTAAATGTAATTCGCGTTTAATAGGTGATGTTAATGGTGATGGAAAAGTTGATAATAGTGATGTATCAAAATTAAAAGATTTTCTTGCAAATAATGCAAATTGTCCTAATGATTTTGCTGATTTAAATAAGGATGGTGTAACTGATGAAAAAGATTTAGAATTGCTTAATGGACTATTATCTGGAGATTCCGTAGGTGTAAATGAGAAAGATGCAGATATTAATGGTGATGGTGTAACAAACATTTTAGACTTAGCATTTATTCGAAGATGTCTTGCAGGATATGATTTAAGTGTTATAGTTGTACATTTTACTGATGGTAATGGTAATGATTATGGAATGTATGCTAGTGATTTTAATGGTGATGGATTTATTGATAGTGATGATGTAACACTTTTAGAAAATTATGTAAATGGAAAAAAATAGTAAAATATGTAATATGTAGGGAAATATAAATTTCTCTATTTTTATTTTGTTATTAATTTGTTTTGAAAGTAATTGATAATAATATTGATGTGTGATAAAATGTTATTATGGTAGGAGGCTGGACCATGGAAAAATATATTCCTGATATGTATCAACAAAGTATTTATACAATAGATTATTCAAAATTATTAAATAAAGGGATAAAGTGTCTTTTGTTTGATTTAGATAATACACTTGTTCCAGTTATTGATAAAATTCCTACGGAAAAATTAAAAGAATTGTTTTCTAATTTGCAGAAGATGGGTTTTAAGGTTATTATTTTTTCAAATAGTACTAAAAAAAGATTGAAACCATTTAAAGAAGAATTAAATGTTGATTGTTGTGCTTTTGCTAGAAAGCCTCAAAAAACTAAATTTTTATTAATAATGAAAGAATATAATTTTAATGTAAATGAAGTAGCTATTATAGGTGATCAAATATTAACGGATATTGTTGGTGGAAATAAGGTTGGAATATTAACGGTATTAGTTAATCCGATAAGTAATAAAGATTTTTTTATTACTAAGTTTAATAGATTTAGAGAGAGAATGATTATGAAAAAATTACGTAATAAAAATCTTTTTTCTAAAGGAAGATATTATGAATTGTAAATGTATAGGTTGTGGTATTACTTTACAAAACATTAATAAAGCTGAGTTAGGTTTTTCTAATAATATAGAAGGTAAACTATGTGAACGTTGTTTTAGAATAAGAAATTATAATGAGTATCAAAAAGTTGATAAAACAATTGATGATTTTTATTATATTATTAGTAATATAAATAAAACTAATGATTTGGTTTTATTGGTTGTAGATTTATTAAATTATAGTAGTGAAATAGTTAATTTAGTTAATAAATTAACTAATAATATATTGTTGGTTTTGTCTAAGAGAGATATTTTTTCTTATAAAATAAGTGATTTGAAATTATTAAATAGTATTTCTATTAAATGTATAGATAAAATTATAATTAGTTCTAATAAAAATTATAATTTTGATTTGTTATTTGAAAAAATAAATAATTATAAAAATTCTAATAATGTTTATGTGGTGGGACTTACTAATTCTGGCAAATCTACTTTAATAAATAAAATAATTTATAATTATACTGATTTAGATATGAAAATTACAACTAGTATTTTGCCTTCAACAACATTAGATACAATTAAAATTAAAATAAATGATAGTTTAAATTTAATTGATACACCGGGTATTATTGATAATGGTAATATTTGTAATTATTTAGATAATAGTATTTTGAAAAAAGTTTTTCCTAAAAAGGAAATAAAACCAATAACGTATCAAATAAAAGGTAAACAATATATATATATTGAGAATATTATTAAAATTGAATGTTTGGAAAATTGTAATTTAACTTTTTATTTTTCTAATCAATTAAAGATAGAAAGATTGTTTAAAAATGTTGAATTAAGTGATTTGAAATTAATTAGTTTAGATATTCCTAATAATAGTGATGTAGTTATTAATGGAATAGGATTTGTCAATGTAAAGAATAAAACGCATTTAAATATTTATACAATTGATAATGTTGATGTTTTTATTAGAAAAGAAATAATATAATTTTATTTTCTTTTTTAATGAGTTGATTTTGTTTATTTTTAATTGTATACTTATATAGTAAGGTAGGGGATTATATGTTAGGTAATATAGTTGGTTATTATGATAATGAATTATTATTAAAGTTAAGTATTGATTTAAATAGATTTCAAAATATAGTTAATTTATATGTTTTGGTTCAAGATCAAGAAAGAAAAATAATAGGAGAAGTAGCTAATGTAAAGGATGAAATTGCGCATATAAATTTACTTGGTGAATTTGAAGGTGATAAATTTGTACCTGGTATTATTAAAAATCCTTCTTTTTCGTCTTCTGTAAGACTTGTTAATAAAGATATAATGAATTTGGTAGTAGGAATTACTAATTATTCTGATCGTCAACATATATATTTAGCTGAAAGTGCACTTTATGATGGTTTAAAAGTCGGTGTAAAAATAAATGATTTTTTTAGTAATCATTTTGCAATTTTAGGTAGTACTGGTAGTGGTAAATCTAGCTGTTTATCAAGAATAATTCAAAATTTATTTAATAAGCAAAACTCAATTGCGTATAAATCTAGTATTTTTATTTTTGATGCATATGGCGAATATCATAATGCTTTTAAGGCAATAACAGATAGTAGTCAAGAAATTAATTTGAAAACATATACTACTAATACGTATTTTGAGGATACTAATGTTTTGAAAATACCTTTATGGTTATTAAGTGTAGATGATTATGCTTTATTATTAGGTGCTGAAAAAATTAGTCAGTTATCGATTATTGAAAAAACATTAAAATTTGTAACTGTATTTACTAAGGAAGAAAAGGAAGTAATTAAGCATAAAAACGATGTAATTGCTCGTGCGTTATTAGAAATATTATCTAGTGGTAGACCTTCTTCGCAAATAAGAGATCAAGTTTTGTCTATTTTGTCACGTTATAATACTAGTGAATTAAATCTTGAAACTCCAGTTTTTCAACCTGGTTATACAAGACCATTAAGACAGTGTTTATTAATAGATGCGAGTGGTAAAATTCGTGATATGGAATTAATTATTTCATTTATCGAAAGTTTTTTAACTGATGAGTATGAATTAGTTTTACCTGATGGTACTTTTATGTATACTTTAGATGATTTAAAAGATGCTTTTGATTTTGCTTTAATTTCTGAGGGTAGTTTAAAAAGTGATAAGGTTTATGATGACGCTAACATTTTAAGGGTTAGGTTACATTCTTTAGCAAATAGTAAAGAAAGGGTATTTTTTGAATATCCAGAATATGTTACAAAAACTCAATATATTAGAAATTTAATGACAGCTGAAAATGGTAAAAAAGCGCAAATTATAAATTTTAGTATTAATTATGTTGAGGATCGTTTGGCTAAAAATATTGTTAAAATTTATTCTAAATTGTTATTTGATTATTCAAAAGATGTAAGTAGAAGAAATGCATTACCTTTTCACATTTTCTTGGAAGAGGCGCATCGTTATATTCAAGATGATCATGATAAAGATATTTTGGGTTATAATATTTTTGAGAGAATTTCTAAGGAAGGTAGAAAATATGGTGTTTTATTAGGTTTAATTTCTCAAAGACCATCGGAATTGTCAGAAACTGTTATTTCACAATGTTCTAATTTTATTGTTTTTAAAATGGTTCATCCAAGAGATATAAATTACATAAAGGATTTAATACCTAATATGTCATCAGGTTGGCTATCTAAAATAAAAAGTTTACAGCCAGGAACAGGTGTTGCATTTGGAACAGCATTCCATATTCCTGTTATGTTGAAATTTACAATGCCAAATCCTGCACCAGATAGTAGTAGTTGTGATTTAAGTACTGTATGGTTTGTTGATAGAAGATAATAACATGAAATTAAAATTTCGTGTTTTTTTAATTAAAAAAGGATTTTTGCAAAGAAAATATTATAATATATGTAGAGGTGGTTATTCATAATTGATTTAAATTTACTATTTTGATACAATATTTTGGGGATGGTGTTTATGTATTCGTATATAAAGGGAAAAATTGTTGATGTTGAGAGTAATTATGTGGTAATTGATAATAATGATATTGGATATTTAGTATATACAGCAAATCCATATTCATTTGCTTTAAATAGTGAGGTGATTATTTATTTATATCAAAATGTTCGTGAAGATGAACTTACTTTATATGGTTTTAAATCAAAAGAAGAAAAAAATATGTTTTTAAAGTTAATAGAGGTTAAAGGATTAGGTTGTAAGATGGCATTGCCTATGTTAGCAAATGGAGCCGTAGATGGTATTATACAAGCTATTGAAAATGAAAATATAAATTATTTGAAAAAATTTCCCAAAATAGGTGATAAAGTTGCACGTCAAATTATTTTGGATTTAAAAGGCAAATTAGTATCAAGTGAGGAAAATAGTAGTGAATCTCATAATGAAGAATTAATGGAAGCTTTAAAATCTTTAGGTTATAAACCGGTCGATATTAAGAAAGTATTAACAAATGTATCACAAAATGATACAATAGAGAATCAAATTAAAGAAGCTTTAAGGCTTCTTATGAAGTAGTTGATTCTATATGAAAATTGGAATTGATATTGATGATACAATTTGTGATACATGGGAATATGTAAGACCTTTTTTTTGCAAATATTTTAATTTAGATGAAAATTTAATAAGAAAAAGTAATTTAGCTTATGAAGATGTTTTGGGGATTTCAATTGAAAAATATTATGATTTTGCTAGAAAGTATTATCCTAGTAATATTAAAAATGCTAAAATTAAAGATGGTGTGGTTGCTGTTCTTAATAAATTAAAGGAAGAAGGACACCAAATTATTTTTATATATTAGGAATTTTCTTCTAAAAAATGTTAATTAATTATTGACGAACATAACTTCGTGTGTTATTATGTTAATACATATTTGGTGGTGATAGTCTGAAAAACAATTGTTTTCATGACTATGTGTGCCATGAACGAAGTGAAAGGAATGAGTGGTTAACATGATAATAAATAAGGCATATAAGTTTAGATTATATCCTAATTGTGAACAAAAAATATTAATAAATAA
>CANQIS010000001.1 GCA_947624115.1 uncultured Bacilli bacterium | reverse complement strand
TTGTCAATAATATATCCCTTTTTAGAAAACTCTTTTAATATATTAGTTGCCCATCTACGAAATTGAATTGCTCTATCAGAATTTACTCGATAACCAATAGATATTACCATATCCAAATTATAATATTGAATATTTCTTTTTACTTGTCTATTTCCTTCATTTTGAACTAGTAAGAATTTCTTACTAGTTGAAGTTTCGTTCAATTCATAACTATTATAAATCTCATTAATATGCATTGTTATATTGTTTCTCGTTGTATTAAATAGTTCCCCAATTGCTTTTTGTGTCAACCATAAATCTCCATCTTCGAATCGAACTTGAATACCTTTATCATGAGTTTGTCTTTCAAAAATAATAAACTCAGCACTACTACTTCTTATAATTAAATCTTTTGCCAATTTTGTCATCTCCTTTACAATATTTATTTAAAAATGTAAAAATTTTTTAGAAAATTTCCTTTATTTATAAGGAATTCTAGTAGTGTTTCCATAAATCCGTATCGCACAATTGATGTTTGTTTTATTTTCATTCATTTTTATCACTTCCATAAATTATTTAACTTCTTCAAGTTTTTCTTGTTTCTTATTTTCTAATTTTTTCTTTGCTTTTTCAAGTTCTTTTAAACTTTTTGTCGGTGTTGGCATTTCTTCAGGCATCATTCCACCAATATCTTGAATAGCTTTTCGTACCTTTCTACCAACTTCATAATGAACAGCCTTGGCATTATTCTCACCCTTTACGTTATCTCGTATTAATCTTTGTTTTGTTTGATTTATTCTAAATAGATTAGCCACTAGTTCATCTTCATTCATATTATCTAATATATCTTCTCTATAACGTAATTTCTTTCTTTTAAAAATATCATCAGCTGTTTCACCATTATATAATCCTCTATAACCTGCATTATGAAATTCTGCCATATTTTTAACACCAGCAGATGAAGCGACTTTTTGAAGCGTATAATTGCCTTGCCTAGTTAGCTTTCTTTGATAAAACCTTTTTTCATCATCTGATAAAGTTTCATATTCTTGCTCTGTAATTTCCTGTTTTCTTGTTTGAATGGCAAAGTAAGTTTGTCCTAAAGCAACAACTTCTTTACTTGGATCAGCATTTTGCACTATAAGATAGCATATATATCTAGGCAATTTATAATCTTTAATAATTTCTTCTTTTCCTTTACCAGTTTTTATTGGCTTGTTGACTTCAACAACCCAATCTTCCCTATTTGAAATACTATTTTTTTGCTGATACTATTACTTTATCTATTACTTTTTTAAAATTTCTCCATTCTTTATAATCCAATGCTTTTTGCAATTCACTTGCATACCAATATTCATTTTCATAATCATCTAAATGTTTTATACTTTCAAAAGTATTATCAGTATATTTATCATTTAGAACTTTAGTTACTATCTTATTTTCTGATTTATTTGTCATATAAGCCACTTACTTTCAAAAATTTTTTATCAAAAAATTTTTAACCAACATTTTTTTCTAAACCCATCGAATTCGACGGAATTAAAATTTAAATTATAAATTGATTCCCAAGTAACTAAGTTATTCTATTTTTTAACCAATTACGTACCGCAATGATAGATATATTTTAGTTTTATAATTTTTTTCATCTGAAAAAGTTAACGAGAAATTCTCAGCAACTTACTTTTCATTATCCTTAAATATATTTTTTTAAGAATTTGATCGACATTGTTGATCAAGTTTGACTCTTTATTTAATTAATTATCTAAATGTTTCTATATCTAAAATCACTTTTATTCGATAACTCATTAAATTTATTTATAAATTCATCACTAAACCTATTTAAATCAATTAAATCTACATTAAATAACTTCAAGACATCTTGAAAAGACATATTTTTTGCATTTTCTAAATAATTTTCATAAAATTTACATTTATCTATATAATCTAATTGCATTTCATTAAATTTTTCAGTAAAACAAAATGCATAAATAAATCTGCTTTCATTAGATAAATGTCTTCCATTTTCTAAATCATAATTTTTAACAGCATAATCATGTAATAAATTTTCATTTGGATAATATTCATTCACAAATCTTTCTATTTTTGAAATCAAATTTTCTTTTGTAATATTCATAGAAATAGATAATTCATGGATTAATTCATAATCTATTTTATTTATTCCTTTACTTTTAATAAATTTTTTAAATCCTAATTCATCTATTGCTCTATACGATAGAAAAACAACAGATTTATACTTATTATATTTTATACAATTTATATCATTATCGTTTAAATTTCTAACAGAATCAGTTGAATTTTTTAATTTTATTGGTAAATGAATGTTTTTCAAATATTCCAAAAATAAATCTTCTGCTAATTCAGATTCAATTTCAGAAAAAGCAGCAACTTTATTAGCATTATTAATTTTTCCGTTGTTATCTAAATTTGCAATAACATGACTCATTTCATGAGCTAAAGTAACTAAAGAACTTAAATCATTTTTATAATAAAATGTTACTCCACTTTTTTTAGTTACTGATCTTTGACAATTACCAGGTATATTATCATCATATTTTATAAATTTTGTATTTAATAATGCAAGTTCAATTTTATCTTTTAAATTTGTATTTATATTCATAAAAAAACTTACAACAATATTTTTCATTTGATTAATATCCATATTAAAAACTTCATAATCTTGAATGTCATTTTCCTGTATAAAATTTTTGGTTACTTTATTTGCAATATTATGAGAAATATTTAATAAAATATCATTTTCAGAAACTTGATACAATTTATCATTTAAGTATAAATTATACACTTGATCATAATTCCAATATCTATTATTTTTAACAAACTGATATTTATAATCCAAGTTGTTTATTAATTCAGCAAGTGAATACTTATTATTTAACTTTGTCATAATTCATAACTCCTTATTTAACTTCTTCAAGTTTTTCTTGTTCTTTATTTTCTCACTTTTTCTTTTTCAAGTTCTTTTAAACTTTTCTTTGGTGTTGGCATTTTCTTCAGGCATCATTCCTCCAATATCTTGAATAGCTTTTCGTACCTTTTTACCAACTTCATAATGAACAGCCTTGGCATTATTCTCACCTTGTACATTATCACGAATTAATCTTTGTTTTGTTTGATTTATTCTAAATAGATTAGCTATCAACTCATCTTCATTCATATTATCTAATATATCTTCTCTATAACGTAATTTCTTTCTTTTAAAAATTTCATCAGCTGTTTCAACATTATATAATCCTCTATAACCTGCATTATGAAATTCTGCCGTATTTTTAACACCAGCAGATGAAGCGACTTTTTGAAGCGTATAATTACCTTACCTAGTTAGCTTTCTTTGATAAAATCTTTTTTCATCATCTGATAAAGCTTCATATTCTTGCTCTGTAATTTCCTGCTTTCTTGTTTGTATAGCAAAGTAAGTTTGCCCTAAAGCAACTACTTCTTTACTAGGATCAGCATTTTGCACTATTAGATAGCATATATATCTCGATAGTTTATAATCTTGGATGTTAACATTAGCATTATTGTTTCTCTTCGACAACTTGTTGACTTCAACGAGTTGTTCATCTACATTCAATCATGAGTTTTTACAAGCCACTTTTGTTTTATTTAAAACTTTTAAAAAATTGCGCCAATCACTATATTCTAATGCCTTTGAAAGTTCCCTAGTAAACCAATATTCATTTCCATAATCATCTAAATGTTTTATGCTTTCAAAAGTGCTGTCAGTATATTTATCATTTAAAACTTTATTTACTATCTTATTTTCTGATTTATTTACCATACAAGTCGCTTCCTTTCATAATTTTTTATAATAAAATTTGCAAATTTATCCTTCTATATCATTTCTTTTAACAAAATCAGTATAAATCCATTCTGAAGCATAATCAAAAATATAAACAAGTTCTTCAATTAGTTCTTTTTTAGTCATTTTATATAAAAAGTTTATGGTGTTTTTGTATTGTCTTTCTTCATATTCTTCATATTCTTGTTGTAATTTTTCTTGTTCTTCTTCAAAATTTTTAGCACTATTTGGAACAGCACTAAAATAAGTTGCAACAATATGTTTACAAATAATACGTTTTCCATTAGCCAGAGGACAATTGCATGTTGACTTTCTATGATTTTCTAAATTTAAGATAAACATTATAATCTTTATTTTCTGAAACAATACTTATATATACTCATTATTATTTAATTTTTTAATATTTTTAATTTTTTTAATTTTTTTAATTTTATAATAATCTAATCCTCTCCAACATGACGAACCACTGGTACTTGTAATTATACTCATCTTAAATCATTACTCCTTCATCTTTATAATTCTAACTTTTTATCTTTTCTAATTGAATAAATACTATCTTAATTTTTCATAATAATATTCAAAAATGTAAAAACTTTTTTGGACAAATTCCTTTATTTATAAAGATTCGTTAAGGTGTTTCCATAAATCCGTATCGCACAGTTGATTCCAACTGACAGAAAACTTTGTTCCTTGTTTTTGTACTTCATAAAAAAATTCTTTCTACAATTTTAACATTTTTGAAATATATCACTATACTTAAATCTTTGAATTATTAACTGCTTCTTAATTAAGTTATTGTTTTATACTGTTTGCTATAAAATCAATAACATCACGCTCATCTTCTTTTATATACTTTTTATCATCTTCAGTAATATCTGTAAAATATTTATTTAAATTTTTATTAATAGAGATGGTATTAAGAGGATAACCAGGATTAATTTTATCTGAAGGTTTATCGACAATATAAAAATCTTCTTTACTCCAAGTATAAGTTTTCTCTACTCCATTACAAATAACTGCTATACCATAGACCCATCTACAAGTTAATTTACCATCTACACCATAAGTGCTAGCCAAATTAGAATAATATTTGATCATTTCTTCATCTGACAGTCTTTTACCATTAACTCGTCTTACAAACATTCCAGGTTGTTTATCATCTGGTATATTATCAATATACAAATTATCATCCATAGCAAGTACCGGTATATCACAAATATTAGCATAAGCTCTTGCTTTAATAATTGCATTATTTCCATTTTCTTCGACATCTATTTTTTTATCGATATCATTTATTGTAATTATCTCTATATTTTTTTCTAAAAGACCACTTTTAAATCTTTTGGCTTTACTCTCATTTTCTGTAGCAAATAAAATTTTTTTCATATATTCACTTCCTCTTTAAGTTCATTTTTAATTATCCAATTTATATCTTCTATTGACTTATCCATATTAAATATACCATTACCAACTGGATAATAAACAGGATAAACTTTATATATATTTTCATTAATTTTTATTTTTTGACATATTTTTCTATTTTCAGATACTGAAATCTTTTTATTTAAAATAATAGAACTAACTTGATTGCCAAAAGTAATAATAACTTTTGGTTTTATTATATCTATTTCTTTAAATAATAAATCAAGATATTTTTTTAATACTTCATCTGATAATGGTCTTGCATCTGTTTGTGTACATTTTCCCAGGTTAGTAATAAATACTTTATGATTAGTTATGTCTTCATAAACGTAATCACAAAATTCATAATCCCATTCTTTTGGTTTCTTTTCTTGAATTTTGTTAAATACTTCATCACTTAATAAATTAACTTTATAAAACAATTTCCATATATTTTTAGTTCCAAGCCATGGAGATTTTCTACCTTTTCATGATTTATCACTTGCAATATTTTTACCAGTAGGATTCATGAAAACAAAACAAATATCAGGATTATCTTCACATCCACCATTATATATAGAATCTAAATCCTTAGCTCCATATTTAATTTGCAACTTATCATAATCTTCTTTTAAATCTTTTATTTTCAATGCATTCACCTCTTCGTTCTACTAAAAGTTTTCTATAATTCTTAATTACCATCATTTTTTAGCATTTTTTTGTTCATCAAAATCCACAAAACTATGTTCAAAAATATATTTATTATATGGTGATACCTTAGAATCATTAGAATCTACATTCGATGTATTATCACCATTATAAGTACTAATATTTTTTAATCTTTCCTTATTCATTTTTTTCATTTCCTATACCATGAATTTGTATATTTTAAATTATTCTCTAATATACTAAATTCATAAATAATATTATACACTCTTTATTTTGAAAGTAACATTTACTGTTTAATAATAGTTTCTTTTATAAATTTTATTATATTATCTTTATTATTTTCTTGATAAGCTGATAATTTATTATTTTTTAATAATTCTTTAATTTCTAAAAGTTCTTTATTATCTATTTTAGTTAATTTATTTAATCTTTGAATATTTATATTTTTTTTAGATATACATTGTTCATAATCGTTTTTACTATAACAAAACAATTCAATTTTTTCTTTATATTTTTCTTTTAATTTTTGAGCAATTAATAATCCTTCAGGATCAAAATCGCCATTATAATATAATTTATTATCATTTTTTATTAATTTATCTATAATTAAATATATACTAGTATTAATAAAACCACTAGATATAATAACACTTACATCTATATTTTTAGAGATTATTTCAGATAAAATTGATGGATTTTCAAAAATAAATACTTTTTTATTTTTGGCATCTAAACTATCAATTGCTAAAATATTTTGAATATTCAAAATTAAAGATTCTTTATTTTCAGCAAACTTATTAATATATTCTTTATTTGACCATAAATTATATGTCAGAGCAAAATTCGATAAATTATCTATTTCTATATTGTATTTTCCTAATAATTTAATTTTTTCTTCTCTTGTATTTGGAAATTCACTATCATCTAAATATGATAAAGCGTATAAAAATAAAATAATATGATTTTTATCTAAATCGATATAATGTGGATCTGATGTATAGTTTGATGAAAAAATTGATAATAATGTTTTAGTTGTTGGTAAATTATTAACAAGAGTTAAAATATTTGTTAATTCTTTTTTTAATGCTTCTTTATTTTGATTATATCTCTTATGAATTAAATTATACGGTTTTATTTTTTTATCAACAATTTCTTTTAACCATTTATTTCCTATAGTATTTTTATCTTGAATGATACTTTGATAATATTCTTTTTCATTATTAAGTAACATATCTTTTTCTTCGTTTTTACTAAATAACTGTAGATTTAAATATTCTGATACTAATATATTTATATCAAAATCTTCGTATTTAGAATTTTCCATAATTTTGACAAATTTTTTAATTGGAATGGTTATATTGGTATTTTCTTGATATTCAGTTCCAAATAATTTTGACAAAACAATTTTTTCATCTATTGTCAAATTATTTAAATGAATAGTACCTGATATTTTTCCTAAAGATTGATATTTTTTATATAAAGCCGTTATAAACCTATCGAATCCTTTTTGGTCTTTAAAATATTTTGTATAATTATGCATTCTCTATTTGCTCATTAAAACTTTTTCGATTATTTATAATTTCTTTATATTTACCATTCCAACGATATCTTTCAACAGTTACCACATTTGAATTATTTGGTCTTATTAACTCACAAATTGACAAGTCTTCCACCGTATCATAATCACCCCATAAAAGTTGGGAATTTATCACAAAATCAATATCTAAATATTTTAGAATACCAAACATTTCTCTTATGTTATCTTCATCGACACCAGCAAAGGCTTCATCTAAAGCAATAAGCCTTAAAGAATTATCTTTGGCTGATTTTAATTTAGCATAGACGCTTGCAAAAAGTGGAATATACATGCTTTTAGCTCTTTCACCACCACTTAATTTTGAATATGTTTTGTCAGTTAATTCATTAAAACTACTCATGCCTTTCCTTTGATATTGTAATTGAAAAGTAAACCATGTACGATAGTCTAAGACATCTTGAATTATTTTTGTAAAAGATATATATGAATCTTGATATAATTCTTCCGCTTTTTTTATTTTTATTCGAAAATGATTACCTAATTTTTCTGTATCACTATCTTTTAATAATTTTGGATCGATTTTTAAAATTCTGACTAATTCTTTTGTATCGATTTCACCTTCTCTTTCAGCTGAAATACTATTCCATTTTAATTTAAAGCTTAAAGCACTATTTTCTTGCATTTTAGCCATAATATCATTTATTTTATCTATCCATTCATTGGAAGAATTAATCCTATTTCTAATTTTATCACCAACTGTATTTAATAATATATCTTCAAATAAATGACGATCTTGTTCACTTATTAAATCTCTATTTTCTTCTATATCATTTTCTAATTTTTCACATAGTTTAATAATGTTTAGTTTTATACCTTGATACATACAAGTTACATCAGCACGAACATTGTCATCGTATATCTTTTTTATCTTTTCATCATCAGTTGTATAATCATAAAATAACTTAATATTTTTTAAAGAATATTCATTTAATTCTAATGCATAATGATTATAATCAGAGTAAAATTTATCTAATGCTTCACTTAAAGACATCTCTTTTTTATCTTTAATATCTTTCAATATATTTTTTATAGTTGTATCAATATCGATAATATCATTTTGATAAACATAATTTAATTTATATTCCCTTAAAAAAATTTCTTTATATACATTTAACTCTTTTAATTGTTGCTCTTTTTCTTGCAATAAATTATTTAAACTTTTTTCTTCATAATTTATTTGTGTTTCAATTTGTGATAGTTCTCTAATTAAATTTTCTTTTTCAATATTTAAATTATTTAATTCATTTTCTAGTTGCATTAATTTTTCTTTTTGATCTGTATATTCTTTTGTTTTCAAAATCTCATTAATAGTATTTTTATTATTTATATTAATTTGTAATTCATTATCTTTTTCAGTTTTATCGGATTCTAGATAATCTATATTATCTTGGAGTGCTTCTATTTTTTCTTTTTGACTATATTGTATTTCTAATTTACTGATATATGAATTATAATTTTTTTGAAGTTTAAATAATATTTCATTTATATTACATACATTTTTAAATACTTCTTTATACGATTGTAAATTAAGAGGTATATATAATCCTTGCTGATTATCTAAAATTTGATTTTTTATTTCTCTTAACTGATTATCGATTAATTCTAATTCTTTTTCTAAATCTTTTTGATTTTTATCATTCCATTCTAATGACATATTAAGATTACTTATTTCATATAAAATGCTATCTATAAATTTGCTAGATGGCAAATTTTTAATTTCTAATTCAATTACAGATATTTTATTTTCAAGATTATTTGTTAAATTATTTATATTAATTATTTCGTTGGATAAAACTTCTACTTGTGATTTTATTTCTTTTAATTTATTATTTTTATATTCTAATCTTTTTAAATAGCCAATAAATGTTTGTTTATATTTATTATCAGAAATAGAATTCAAAAAATCAATTTTGGAAATACCATTATCAGAAATAGATACTAAATCGTCTTGATTAATACTAATAGATTCTAAAATAGATTTTATATATTCCTCACTAATATTTATTTTTTCATCTAATACAATATTAAAATATTTTAATAAGTTATCTTTCTTTTTAGTTGATTTTTTTAAATATAATATTTGAGCATCTAATTTTTCAACAATTGGTATATCACTTTCTTTAATTATTTTAGCATTTAAAATATTTAAATCTAATAAAGTTGATTCAATATGATTTTTAATTTTTTCATCTATATTATCTTTAAATTCAACGCATTTATAAAAAGGTATACTTGTAATATTATTTTCTATTAATATATTATCTGTTTCAATATTATATGATGGTATTTCAAAATCATCGGAATTTTCTATTTTTTCATATTCGACTTTTAATTCATCTAACTCTTTTTGTTTAGCAACTTTTTTATTTTCTAAAATCAACTTTTGATTGATTGTTTCGTTAATTAATTCTTGTCCACAACTTTGATAAATTTTTGTTACTTCAGCATAATTTTCTGATTTATAATCATTCATTAAATCATATATTTGTTTTTTAGAAAAATCATCTAATTTCAAATAATCGTTATTATTTAACTTATTAATAAAATCTTCTTCCCAAGCCATAATACTTTCTTTAAAATTTTCATATTTATTATTAAGATCATGTTCGATATTTTTATATGTTTGAACTAATTTTTCCAGTTTCATTCTCGAAGATTCACTTTCGGAAACAATTCTTTGTTCTTCTTCTAATAACTCGAGAAGTTTATTTATTTTGTCTTTATAATGTTTTATGGACATAAAAATAGTATCGAAAGAAATATTTTTATCAAAATTTTCTGACATTTCATCAATAAAGAAAATAATTTCATCAAAATAACTATAGTCTGCTAACGATTTTAAATCGATAGTTATATCTTCTATTTCTTTTTTTAATTTATAAATTTCTTCGTCAGTGACGGATAATCTCTTACTAGTTTCAATTTTATCTTTTTCATTAATATCAATTTTTTTATCAATTTCATCTATTTTTTCTTCTAAAGTAATAATTACTTGCTCAATTTTATTTAATGATTCAACTTTTTTCTTTAAATCATTATTATCTAATTGTTCTTTAGTAGCTTCATCTAATTTAATTTTTTCAATGACCTCATCTTGACGAACTCTTTTATTAATTAATAATTGTTTGTAATTATCTAATTGTTTTTGTGAATTATCAATATTTTTAATTAATACATTATAATCATCACTTACTTTTTTATAGTTTTTAGTTTTGGTTAATAAGTTTATTTCATTATAATTACGATATGTTTTTAAAAATTCATTTAGTGATTTATAATTTTTTTCTAATTTTTCGATTTGTTCTTTAGTTTTATTCATTTGTTCAATTGCTTCTGATAAAGGTCGTAAATCTTCTTCTGTTAATGGTTGTAAAACCGTATTTAAGACATTTACTAAGTTAGTTGGTTTTAAATCTTTTGATAATTTATTACTTCGCAATTGTAGTAGCAATTTGATAAATTCATCATAAGTATCTAAATTTGGAAAACCAAATAATAAACGATTAACCATGGCCTTATAATCTTTTGCACTATCAGTAAATTCGTTAATCATTCCTAAACGAGATTTTAATTCATTTTTAGTTAAAGGAATTTTATTAATAGCATCTTTATAAAGGAAAAAATCTTTTCCAACTCTTTTACCATCTTTTAAAGCAAAACCCCAAGACTCAACTGGTCGTCCTTTTCTTCCTCGAAAACCTAAACCAATCGTCACATAGCGATTATTTTGTTCATCGTATATTTCCATATATAAGTAAGCAGTCGATTCCTCTTTTTGACCTGATTCAGCATCACCAATTATATAATCTTCAATTTTTCTTTCTTTAGAGCCAAATGGATCTAAGCGATCTGGGCTCTTATTTCCATCTAAAATTAAAGGGATAAATGATTGCATGGTTACAGATTTACCACTACCATTACTTCCTCTTAAAATTAATTTACCACCATAAAAATCATATTCTTCTTCGTCATAAAGCCAAAAATTCAACAAGCCAATTTTAGTTACTTTCAATCTATTCATTATCATCACCTCCAAATAAATTTAATTGTTCAGTATCGTCTTTTGGAATATATCCTACCAATTTAGAAACACTAGGGTATATTTTATAACCTAATTCTATTTCTTTTATAAAATCATACTCTTGCATATAAGAAATAACCTCTTTGATAAAATTATCAATAGACAACTCACGATATTTTTTACTTAAATAATCTAAATAATCTTTTCTAGTTTCCTTTATAATTCGATATAATTGTTCTTTAGAAATTATAATAGTTTCATCATTTTCTAAGTTAAATTCATTATTATTTAATTTGTTTAATAAGTAATTATTTATTAATAAAACAATATCTGAAATTGCTTTACCATTAGGAAAATCAAATTTTTCTTTTGTTTCTTCATCATACATTAAAACAGCCATGTCTTTAGTTAATTCTAATTCCGAAAGTGTATATTTACTTAATTCACTATTAATACTATTACGAAATTTTCTTAAATAATCTATTTCAAATTCTGTTAATTCATCAGTGTAGCTCGAAAGTTCAAAAAGTAAATGACGATAAACCTTATAGCGTCTAACATCGCCTATATTTTCATTTTGGTCAGTAAATTCATCATTGACATAATCATTCAATTCCCTATATTCTAAAATATTATTTTTGAATTCTCTAACATAGTAATTAGCAAGTCCCGTGGTTTCATATAAAGCTTCCGCTTTTATGTCTTCAGTGAATATATTTTTTTCTTCAACTACTTTAATAATACCTAATTCACTTAAATGATTAATAACATTTACCAAATATTTTCGATGCTGCAAGCGATTCCAATCGGGAAGATTATCTAATTTTAAAGTTGTAGCTGTATTAGTAATAAACTCAATTAAATTTGATAATATAAATTGTTCCAATCTTGGTTTATCTTCTAGGAATATTAAAATGATAAATAATAGTACATATTCTAAAGGATTAGTAAAATCCATTATACCCATATACGCTTTAGGAGTAGCAGGTATTTTTTCTAATTTAATAAATCGATCATTTACAAGCAATTTACTACCCATTTTAGTTTGAATAAAATCTTTGTAATAATCTAATTTATTTTTTATATTAAAATAAACATCTGGTCTTTGTTCTTTTAAACACCAATAATTATTTAATAAATATTCTAATTCTTTGGTATTCACATCCATTATATATCACCTTCAAATTCTATTTCGATACTATCTAAATAAAAGATTCCATCTTCTGAAATAATTTTACATTTACCATCGCTTTTATTAATACTATAGTTTAATCCAAATTCAGTTTCTTTTCTGTTTGGTGTTCCAAGTAATTTTTGAATATATTTTCGCTCATATTTTGTTAAATTCATTTCATCTTTCAAAATAATTTTTTTATCTTTAATAAGATGTTTTAAAATTTCTTTATTTTGCTTTTGAATTTCTCGATGTTCTTCTAATAATTTTTGTTTTTCTTTTGATTTATCAATTATAGGTGCTATATGAACTTTTTCCTTACGATTAATAGTTCGTGATGATAAGAGAATTTCGATAGGTGGAATATCATAAGTATTTACAATTACATCGGTATTTATATTAGAATTTCCTATATAATGCCTTACATTTTCTATACCAAAAATAACAGAAGCATATTTATGCGCTAGTGCAATATCATCTATTTTATCAAACAATTTACATAAATATTTATATTCTTCTTTACGATTTGTCATATTTCCATGTAATTCTAATAAAGAACTAGCATATTTTGTAATTTTAACAATGATATTATCTGTTGTATTTATTAATTTTTCGCCTTCACTTATATCCATTTCATTACCAATAAACCATTTAAAAATATTGGATATTTTTCCAAAATTTATTTCTTTGAAATAATCATAATCAAAGTTTTGATTTAACATAGGATTCTTTTTATAATGTTCACATATTTTATTAATAAAATTATTAATGGTTAGGGAATCGATGTTACTAATACTATCTTTGATAGCATAAATATTTTTTTGATAGCCTTTTATAAATTCTCTTAAATATTTTACAATTTCGGTTTTAAATTGTAAAAATAAAACACTTTGTAATAATTCCTCAGATTTTGGTTCATTAAATTTTTTTAGAAAATCTTGATAGTTTTCGTTTAATTTAGTAAAATCATCATTTAAATTGTTCCATAAATCTATTACTTCTTCTTCTGTTAAAGTGTCAATATTTTCAAATTTTGCAATTGAAATTCTAATTCTATCAAATAATTTTGGCTCTAATGATGCAGTTTTAATTTTCATTTCTTCTAAAGAAATCGTCATTCTTTCAATTACAGTAGCATATTCAGTCAACTGATAGCGAAATTTTTTATTTTTAAATTCTTCAATAGATGTTGCATTTTTAGTATCTTGCATTTTTGACAAACTCATCCATTCAGTTAAAGTTTCCAAATCTCTTTCACAATCTTCAAGTGTGTAATCTTTAAATATGTCATTTTCTTTTAATTCGCGATAGACATCTTCTTTGTATAACCAATATTCTAACTGTTCGTAATTTTTATAAAAACATCGCATAATAGGTCGATAGCGATAAGAATTTTCAGCATTTAAATATTTGGTTTCAGATATCTGCTTCGTCAATTTTTCAAATACTTCCATTTTTTTCCTCTTTCTTACATATATAATAGCAAATTATAATATATATGTAAAATGATTTTTAGCAAATATATAATATTAATTTATTAAATTATTATAAAAGCAAGAATCAAAAATGATTTCTTGCTTAATTTCTTATTAATCTTTAAATTCACAATTTTTATTTTCCCAAGCTTGATAAAATTCGTCGGCTGATGACCAATTAATATTATATGTTTCAAATAAATTACAGTCAGTTATATCTTCGATTGCTAGGGCTGATAAATAAGCATTCAAACCAGTTAATTTACCATCATTATACATATCTATCAAAACTAAAACAGCAGGTTTACCTAAATTAACTATATTTTCATAATATTCATTTTCAGTATAATCATAAGGATTAGACGATAAAAGATCAGATACTTCTAATATTTTATTAAAATTATCTAATATTTCCTTTTCGATTTCTTCGCTATTTTGAATATCTGAACTTTCTTGTTTTTTATCAATACAGCCACATAAAACAAAAAGACTACATAAACATATTACTAAAAATTTTTTCATCACTCTTCTACTTTAATATAATAAATTTATATTATCCTAACTTATCACCATTTTGAACTTTTTTATCAGGTATTATTAAACTAACTCCATCTTGACTATAAGTGCCTAATACTAAAACTTCAGAGATAAAATTGGCAATTTGTCGCGGTGGAAAATTTACAACTGCTAAAACTTGTTTACCAATTAATTCATCACTATTATATAATGTTGTAATTTGGGCCGATGATTTTTTTATACCTATTTCTTTACCAAAATCAATTTTTAATTGATAAGCAGGATGAATGGCCTTTTTAAAAATTTTAGCTTCTATAATTGTACCTACTCTAATATCTAATTTCATAAAATCTTCTATAGTAGCCATATATAATCACACTTTCTATTTATTATTTAAACTCATTATACTATATTTTAGAAAAAAATCAAAAAATTTAGAAATTTTATAAAATTTGCTATAGACTTTCGATATTTCTACTCCCTTGGTTTGGCAGATAAATAGAAATAAAATTTGAAATTAGTCCATGTTATATAAGGCTTTTCTTTTGTCAAATTTTTATTATTTTACATTACATTTTAATATAATATATTTATATGTTTTTAAAAGCGTGTTATATAAGGGACATATTTATCTTTAGAATTAAAAAATATAGTAATGTACAACAAATAAAAAATGAGTTAGGGCTTATTTTAAAAGGTTTAACTCATTTTTGTTGCAAAAGTAAAGATTATATATTATTTTTTTTGATTTTTGGTATACTTTTATCATCTTAAATTTAATACACATCGTAAAATTCAAATATTTTAAAACTTTTAATTAATAATTTGTAATTTATGTTTTCAAAATCAATTTTAAAAACAATGTCATAATTATTCTTTTTTTAAATCCTGTTTCAAATAATATACAGGACTGTTGTATTATTATTTAACTTCAACGATACTTTTAATATTACTTAGTCTATAATAAATCGTTTCTTTTTTTTCTTTGTTTTGTGTTTCTAGGATAATCCAAGTATCATTAAAATTTTTTAATATTCCTCTTTTTTTACTACCAAATGCTAATTCATATTCATCATCAGTATCAATCTCTATTTGCCTACCAACTAATTTTTTTAATAATGAATAATCTTTTTTATTACTTTTGTTTTGATTATTTAAAATCATCTTAATCTTACTATTTAATTCAAAATAGAATAATATCAATATTAATAATAAAAACACTTCCATTATTTATCTGCCTCCTCAACTAATTTGATTGAAATGATAATATCTAAATCAATAATTTTATTTATTATCTCTTTTCCTTTTTTATATTCGATTTTTATAAAACTATCACTAACATCTAAAATTTTTACATTAGCATTATAATTGATAAATGCATCGGCATAATTTTCATGCATAAGTAAATAGCAATTTTTACCAATCAGATTTTGTAATATGTTATTGGAATTATTTTTACATTCGATTTCCAAGTTGTTATCCAATAAGTCATCTAAACTAATATTGAAAAATTTTGCGATATTTTTTGCTTGTAATATATCAGGAATAGTATTATTTTTTTCCCAATTTAATAAAGTTTGTCTAGAAATATTTAATTGTTCTGCTAAATTTTCTTGTGTTAGTCCTTTCTTTTTTCTTAGTTCAATAATTTTTTCACCTAATGTCATATAGCACCTCCAAAATAAATATACATTATTTAAAAATATTTTTAAATAAAATATCTATTACTTTTTGTAAAAATGTTTTTACAAATAACTACTAATTTAATTATATCAAAAAAAGCAAACCTCATATATGGTTTACCTCATCAAATTTATTTAAATGTTAAATTTCCAAATATTTAATTTACCTTTAGCTTTTATTGGTTCATCTAGTGGTTCTATAGTTTTTTAATATCCAAGCATATCTACCATTTTTATATATACCTGTAAGATATTCATTTTTTCTATTTTTTATATTATTTATAAATTCATCTGTCATTTTAATACAATCTATTAATTCACATGAACATATTATTTTTCCCAAATTCAAATCATTTATATCTACTAAAGACATCAATTCTGCATTTTATTTACATTCTTTTGATATATTAGTAGAACTAGCATGTATATATAATTTACCTCTATAATTTGTTTTCCAACTTCTAGTTTCTATAGTCTTTATACCATTTTTAATCAATGTTGCATATGGTTCCGTTATACTTAAAACTTTCGTGTCTATCACTCCCACAAATTATAATATACATTATTTTTCTAATTTCTTAATTAATTATATTACTCTATAACAACAGTACTTAAAATATCTTTTAAGTATTCATCATTTAAATCAGTTTCATCAATAAACATAAATACATATCGCTTATTATTTTTCATAATATTAACTTCTTTCATACCATTTTTTATATTAAATATATAGCCATCATAATCACCATTTATTAAAGTAATGCTATCTACAGTTGGCATTATTACTGAAACCATAAACTGAATTGTATAATTTTCTTTCATTTCCTTAACACTAGTAAATATATTACTCTTAATGTCTTTTTGTTTTGATAAATAGTTAAACAAATCGATATCATTATTTATATTATTGTTCTTCAAAACATTACTAAAATCAATATTTGAAATTCTTTTATTGTCTGTTCCAAATAATGTTTTATCGGCTTTTAGCATATCTACATAAGTATCAGCAATTCCCATCCAAAAAGATTTGGTAGTATTGTTATCTTGATTTTTTAAAATTAGTTTTGGTGAAGAGTTTTCTATATTTTGTTCTAATCGACTATAATCTTTAAAATCATTTCTAATTTTCATATTTTGATATTCAAAATATTCATTTGCTTCAACTAAACTATGTTTAATAGTAATAGTGTTACTTATGTTAAATTGTTCAACATTATTTTTAGCATCCTGAGTCATAATATTATTTACATTATAATAATACAAATTAAAACCCTTATAACTAAAATAAACTATTATTAAAATAATAATAAAACTAATAATTAAAACACTTTTTTTCTTCATATAACTTATATCCTCCTAAATTAATTATATATGCTATATAATAACTAGTAAATATATTTATATGATGACAACAATATTATACATTTTATTAACATAGTATCTAAACCGTTATTAATCAACTTAGGAGGACTGATTATCATTCTATTTTTTTATTTCTAGTTTATATTTTTCATCTAAATATTGATATGGAAGGTTATTTTGATTACTAATTACTGATTTACCTAAATTTTTTTCAATATCTTCTTTAGCAACCTTGGCAGCATGTCCACCCATTTTAGCAATTTTTTTATTTTGCTCTAATCCATATAGTTTATACTCTTTAGCAAGTTCACGAGTATCAATTTCTCCTAAATCGGTAAGTGCCACTTCTATATCAGACATATTATCTCTTAAAGATTCTTTTCTAATACTTTTATATGATTTATATTCATTTGCTTTCATACCAGACCACTCTTTATATATCTCATTGGTTAGTATTCCATATTCATAATCTTTTGAAATACCTCCCTCTTTCCATATATCAATTAATTTATTTCTGTCTAGTATTCCTTTTAATCTTGTTTCAATCCATTTATCAGAATATCCTCGTTTTCGATAATAATTAATTGCTCTTTTAATAGCAATTTCAGGATCAAATACCTCATCAATTCTTTAACTACCTAAATTAGCAAGCCAAATTTTAAGAGGTTCGGCTTTAGGCGAAGGAACTGATTCAATTAATCTTAATATTTCTTTAGTATCTAAAACATCTGTTAAATAACTTTTACCATCTTTTTGAGATTTTAATTTCAGTTGTCCCAATTTTGAGGACAACTTACTTCCTTCATTATTTAATTTTGTTTTTAAAGCATTCCAATATTTTCTTGGTCTAGGACTTTCAGTTAATGCTCCAATAACATCTGCTACACTAAAATAATAATCTTCCTTTTCACTATTCCAAATGCTTCTTATTTCCTTACCTTCAAATAAATTTGAAATCGTTTCTAATTTGTTTTGATTCTTATAAAACCTCCTTGATAAGAGCATTATACAATAAGAACATTTGTTTGACAATATATTTTTTAATTTATTTAACTAAATACTATAATTATAAGTTGGTTTATGTAGAAATTAATTAGTTACAAATTTTTTTAAATTCCTACATAATAATAATTTATTTATAATACTATTAATAACCGCCTTTTAAGTTATCACACTTTATTTTGGTTAATTGTTTATTTTTTAAATTTAATACTTTAATGGATTCTTCTCTATGAATTTTATCTTCACCAATACCATTATTTTGCCATATTCCCCATATTCTACATTCAGTAAGTTTTACTTCAATTAAAATTTGATTAGGTAAATCAGTATAATTTTCATATGTTTGATAGTGCTTTTCTTTCATTTTTTCTACAAAAAATTTATTTTCAGATGGATGCCCAATTATTGTAGCTTGTCCTTTGAAATAAATATTTTCAATAGTAATTGCTACATTTGGATTTTCCATTATGTTTCTTGCTTTTTCAAAATTGGAATCAGTTTGAAAATATAATGTTGTCACATTTGCTATCATACACATTTTGCTAGCAGTTACAACACCATCTTTACTTGCAGTAGCAAGCACAACATAATTTGTTTTAGAAAGTAATTTAATTATTTTTTCTAATAATAGTTCATATTCCATATTATATTTTCCTTGCAATTATTTTTGCCTTACCATGAACATGAGGTTTTCCATGAGTATTATCAGGTTTTATATACTCATCATAATATAATATATCAAAATCTTTAAAATAATCTCTTAATTCATTTTCTTCAAAATAGTGTTTAATAAATCCAGAACATTCACTTGCATTATCAAGTTGTTTTAAATAACCAGGATCTTTTTTTGTAAATACAACGATATAAATTAAACCACCAATATTTAAACTATTTTTTAACTTATTAACTGCATTATCTAAATATTGTTTATCCATATGATCTAGCGATGTTCCTGCTATAATAAAATCATACTTTTCGTTCAAATTTTCTGAAAGATAATCACAATTTATGACATTAATATTCAAATTTAGTTTATTAGATTTCTCTATAATTTTATTTGCCCCAACTTTCGTTGGTTCGATTGATGTCACATCAAATCCTAATGAAGCAAGATAAATAGAATTTCTTCCCTCACCTGCACCTATGTCTAAAGCTTTTCCAATATTCACATCATATTCTTTAAGCATAGTTACAAGTCCATCAGATGGTGCTTCACCAAAATAACTCTTTTGTCTAGAATAGAAATAATCAAAATTCATATTATCTACCTCTTTTTTTCACTTTCATACAATTTCACAAGTGTTTTCGCATAATCATATCCAACACGATTTTCTTCATGAGTATTCAAAAATTCCTTCATTAGTTCATACTGTTCATCTCTTAAAACTCCACCAACTACTTTCGGTATTCTTTCTTTAATTCCTACTATGTTTGGCAAATAACAAGAGCCACCATCAGGTATTGCCTCTAAACCAAAAACAACTTTGTCAACCTTACATTTTATTGCAGCACCAAAACCTAATAAATGTGGTTCTAATGAACTATATAAAACTAAAGGTCTTTTGCAAGTTGGTGAGTATACTTTTCTTTCTGCATTATATAAGGCCATAAAATCACCATGAGTTATTGGAGAATTGAGCGTATATGTCATAGTACAAGTTTCACTTAATATTTCATCTCCTGCTACCAAAACAATTCCAATAGGCAGTTCCTCTTTTTCTAACATTCCTTTTCTGCCAATTTCTAAAGCTCTTTTCATCCAATAAATTTCTTCACTAGTACCTTTTGAATATGTTACTACATTATTCTTAAAATAGAAGTTTTCAAGCATCGCATCACATTCGTCTTTTAAAACATTATCAATAATTTCAAAATTATATATTAATTTAAAATCTTCTAGTCCAATGTGTATATCATTAGATCCATAATTAATAGCTGTTTCTAGACTAGACCCATATACAAATCTATTTACACCTAATTTTATGGCTGTTCCAAAACAATTGACACAGGGCTCACAAGTAGTAATTAAAGTTAAATCTTTTGGTTTAGATTTCACACTTTTTAAATAATTCGTTATGGCAACTATTTCTGCATGATTTAAATTATTATTAGAAGACATTACTTGATTATGAGCAACTGATACAATTTTACCATCTGCTAATAATACTGCTCCATATGGTTGTTCGCCACATAAAATTCCTTTTTTTGCTTCTTCTAAAGCAATTTCCATATATTTTTGATAATTCATTTTAATTACCTTTTCCAATTAAAAATAAAAATTCACTTTTTCGCTCATTTTTAAATAAACCACTAAATTTAGTTGTTACTGTACTAGTTAATTCCTTTTTTACTCCTCTGGAAATCATACACATATGTTTTGCTTCTATATAAATTGCAATATTATCAGTATCGAGATTTTTCTTTAAATCTTCCATAATTTCATCAGTCATTCTCTCTTGCACTTGAAGTTTTCTAGCATATTTTTCAACTACTCTAGCAATTTTACTTAAACCTATAATTTTTTTATTAGGAATATATGCAATATGAACTATACCATAAAAAGGCATTAAATGATGCTCGCACATTGAACAAAATTCAATATTTTTAACCATAATTAAATCATCATATTTATCTTCAAATGTTGTGTAATTAAAGTTAGGATATGATAATATTTCAGAGTACATTTTAGCAACTCTTTTGGGAGTATCCTTTAATCCATCACGGTCTGGATTTTCACCCATAGCCTTAAGTAAATCATAAATGGCTTTTTGCATTAAATTTTCATCCATTATTGTTCCCCCCTCAAAGATAAAAAGTGGCTAGCAACCGCCTCCGCCACAACCTCCAGAGCTTCCTCCACAACTATATGGTGGACAATCAGAAGTACTTCTTCTTGGTCTTTCTACCTCTCTTTTTAAAACACGTTGTCTACTTAAACTAAATAAAGATTCTGAATCACGAGTTGATGTTTCAATTGGTCTTGAATGTGTTTCACTTTCAAGTGTAGTTGTTGTTCTTTTTTCTTCCTTTTTATCATCACCATCTAAGTCAATACCTTTTTTCTTTAGTCCATTCATAAAATCATTAATTTTTGATGTTACATTTGTTGACTCGTTTTCAATAATTTTAGCAACTTCTGAAGCTACTTCTTTTTTTGCAGCACTAACAAAAGGTCTTTTTAATTCAGCAACTTTAGTTAATAATTCTTCATCAATATGAAACATTCCATTTATTGATGAAATCCAAGAACTAATATTATCGTTAACTAATACTAAAGTATCTATTGCATTTAATTTCTTTGCTTCTGAAGATAATTTAGTTTCACTAATAATTTCTTCTATTTGACTTATAAATCCAGTTCTTACGCTTTCTAAAAATTTATCTTGCATATTCTTGCCTCCTATATAAATATTGGTTATTATTATACCATATTTTGTTATAATGTCAATAGCTTGAAATACACTTTCATGAGGGATTTTTTTAAATATTAGAATACATCTCTAATTTATAATATTTTTTTTGAAAGTTCATTTAGTTATTTTAAATAACTTGCACAATTAAATATTAATCTCCTTTAACCTTTACTTTTGAAAGATTATAAACATACTTTGCTTATAACATGCTCTTTTGTTTTATAACTATAAAATTGTTATTTGTATTATATATTTTTTAATTTTTTATTAGCTATAATTATCATATATATGGACATAACTGTATTTATCAAACACACCACAAAGCCCATTATGCTAGTCATTAATATTTTAAACTCACTATCATTTGTTCCAAACTCAGATACCATAGCAACTTCAAGTGAAATCATAGAAATCATGGCTACTGTTAAGTTAATACATTTACTTGATGCTAAAAGTGGACTATGATTTTTTCGATATTTAATTACATTTATAATAGCACTTATAATCAAATAAAAATCATATAATGCTACAATATAAATAATAAAACCGGCATAATTTATTTCTTGATTTTGTCTAATTATTAAAACAATCATACCTGTTAAGATTAAATTTAGAAATAAAAGTGTTATACCTGTTAATCTTAACTTTTTATATTCACTTTTTAAGTCTATTCCTACTTCATTTTTTATATCTTTGATAATAGATAACTTCATTAAACATAAAATTAAATAATAAACTGCAAAAGTAATAAACCACCAAGACATATAATATATTCCTGTTCCTAATTTAAAAATACCATATACAAAATTCAAAAAAAGTGATAATGCCAAAAATATTTTAGTTATTAATAACTCATGTTTTTTATATAAATTATATAGTTTAGATTTTTTAATAGCGTTATTACTAAACTTGCAAATTTTAAAAAACCAAATACAAAATATAATTAAAGCATAAGTAGATAAAAGATAACTTATATAAGCAAGTGGTGTATTTTCTAAATGAAAACTAAATACATAAATCAGTAAGCCAAAAGCCACATTAAATAAAACTAATCCAACTATCCTACTTGGAAAAAATATATTCTTAAATATTTTCTTCATGCACATCTAATCGAAAAAAAGAGAATTTTTATAATTCCCAAATTATTTTTTATTACTTTTTAAATAAGAATATATTAGATAGTTAAATACACATATAAGTAAACCAATAGTACCTATTATAATACCAATTATTAAATTAGTTTTATCTGGTTCGTCAACCATTACTTTACTCATACCAAATCCCATTACTAAAGCACCAACAATTCCTATAAGCCAAGTTAATACTATACCCCAATTTATAGGACCATGTTCTTTTTTCGAATGATTATTTCTATATACAGGAATAATACATAGTAAAATAATAAAACCTAAAATTGTTACTACAACACCTGCTGCAAATAAATCCCACTCTGGTATTAGACACATACACATACCCACTGCAAATACCAAACCACCTATCGTTCCTAAAATGATTTCTAACAAAGTTTCTTTTTTCATATTTTATACCTCCATATACTTTATTTATTTAATTTTTCATGTTGTTTTTCTTTTAGTTCTTCTTGTTCCTTTTTAATTCGTACCTTTGCTTCTTCTATTGTTTCGCCCTCTTTTTTTAAAAATGTATCAACAAACTTATCCTCTACTTTTTTATAACCACCAACAACGGTATTTTCAATTTTTTTGAATCCACTAAGGGCTGAATTTTCAATTTTTTTATTAACATCTACGATTTTAGACATATAATCACTTCTTTTCAATAATAAGACACTTGTCTTTTTATTACAATTTTAGTATAATCTTTTAGAAAGAGAAATACAATCAACAATTTATAGACATTTGTCCAATTAAAAGGAGTAAATACATGAATACACCAAATAATAAAAGAAGAAAAGAAACAAGAGATAAAATAAGTAAAGTTTTTATCTCTTTATTACAAACAAAAGAAATGAACAAAATTTCTGTTACTGATATTTGTAAACTCGCTAAAATAAATCGTTCTACTTTTTATGTTAATTATCTTGATATTTATGATTTAGCAGACAAAATAGGACAAGAGTTAGAACAAGAGGTTTTATCCTTATATCAAGAAGAAAGAGAAACAAATCATAATTCAAACAATTTTTTAAAACTATTCAAGCATATAAAAGATAATCAAATATTTTATAAAACTTATTTTAAGTTAAAAATGGATCAAAATTTTATTATTAAAGATTATGATTATCATTTATCGAAAAGATTATATGATGATAAATATATAGATTATCACATGGAATTTTTTAAAGCAGGACTTAACGCAATTATCAAAAAATGGTTAGATAGTGGTTGTAAAGAAACACCTGAAGAAATAGAAAATATTTTAAAAAGTGAATATAAAAATAAAAAATAATATCAAAAATTAATCTTGATATTATTTTTTATTTATATAAATTAATATTTATTTTAAATTATACCATTAAAATGGTAAACTTTATATACTTTTGTTTTTTTATTTGCTTTAATTATTAACTTCGATATCACCACAGTCATTTTCTATTTTTAAAGTAACATCAGATTTATTATAATTATTTTTTATTTTTACTTTTCCTAAATCTGTTTTTGCATCAATAAATATTTCATTAGTACTACCGATTTTTATATCTCCAAAATCATCTTTAATATAAGAATCTTTAGTTAAATTAATATTGTCAATTTCAATATCTCCACAGTCATTTTCAAGATTAAGATAATTATCAACTGATTTAATTTTTATATCTCCATAACTATTTTTTACTGTTACATCAAATACACTTGAAATTGTAACATCTCCGCAATCTTCATCTATAGTTGCTACATTAACTTTCTCTATTTCGATATCACCATAATTATTATCTACCTCAATACTATTACCACCAAGTATTTTAACGTTTCCACAATCTTCTTCTACATCAATATTAGCATTTAAAAACTCATCTATAAAGATATCACCATAATCATTTTTTACATCAATATTTCCATTAAATTCTTCTGGCAAATATATTTCTATCTTAGCTGATTTTTGATTAAAACAAAATCCTATACAATTTTTTTCACTTGTTTTAATATTTAAAGTATCATGATTAGTTTCAACATCAGTATAATCTTTTTCACCATAAATTATAGCTTTAACATTATTTGTATTAGACTTTTTTATATAAATTTCACTTGTAGTAGCATCTATTATAATATTATTAAATTGTTCTTCATAAGTCTTATCTAATATTAATTCATTACTACTTTGTAATCCAATTTTAAATTTAAAACCATTTTGTAAAAGATTAACAAAAAATATAGAAAGGACTACCATAATAATTGACAATAAAATAATTAATGTTACAATCCATTTTTTATTTTTCATCTTTATAACTCCTTAACATAAATACTAATTTTAAAATTTCTTCAAACAAACCAAATATTATCCATATAATCCATGTTAAATGCCACGCCATAGTCTTAAAACTAATTATTAAGTATATAATAGTAACTATTATTGCAACTACATCTGAAATTTGATGTCTTAATTTATCAGTTTCAGTTTCTTTAGGTGTTTTTATTTTTTTATATCTAATACATACATAGATTATTATACCTGTTGCTATGCCACAAATAAGTAAGAATATTGCAGAAGATACTATTGGATTAATACTTAAAACAGGTATTGAAATCATTATCCATACAATTGACAAAAAATATAATACTATACTAATGGCTATTCCTCTAGCCTTTTTTTGGACTTTTAATTTTTCCCAATTAGAATCTATTGGATTTTTGATATCTTTTGAAAGTTCCTTTGATGCTAGTTCAATAAACAATTATTTGGTGTTATTTCGTATAATTCACATAATGGAACTATCTTATCAAAATCAGGCATACTTTGATCAGTTTCCCATTTTGAAACTGTTTGTCTAGTAACATTTAATTTGTCTGCAACTTCTTCTTGTGATAATTTTTTATCCTTTCTCAAATTGAATAATCTTTCACCTAAATTATTCACTTTCCTCACCTCACAACATCAATTATACAATTTATTTTAGTTGCAATCTACCTGTTTGAGTTGGAAATTTGTCAACTAATATTAACATTTAAAAAATTCCTAATATAAAATAAAAAAAACAAATTGTTTTTTTATTGTATGGATTATTTTAGTCTTTCTTTTTACAAATTACTTTTTCCTTTATCTTGGTTCAATTAAAACTTTGTTTTATTTATCTCACAAATAGTAGTTTTCAATTCTTTACAATTTTCTAACTTCATATTTGACCTTCTAAAATTCTTTTTTACTAAATATTTTTTCTGATGTTTTATAGGATACATAAACCATAATAATAGCTACTACTATTAAAATTATTATTAAATAATCTTCTAAAAATGATAAGGGTTTTAAAATGTTGGATAAATCTATATAATTTGCAAGTAAACTACCAATTATAACTATCCCAAATACAAGTAAAAATATACAAATTCTTGCTTTTTCAACGCCAAATTTATAAATAATCGGATACATAATAGTTAAAACTAATAATGTTCCAAATACTGTACCAAACATTGTTACTAATATTTGTTCATAGTTAATAGATTGGATATTAACATACGAAATAATGAAAGATAAAATAGTTGTGATTATAGTAACAATAAAAGTCATTAAAATTGTTGTTATATATTTAGATTTTACACTATTTTTTCTTCCATTAGGTAATGAAATAGAATATGCATCCCATTTATTATAATTATCATAACTAAATGATGAAATCATTATCATTACACACATAAATGGTAAGATAAATGATATATCCATTTTTCCCATTAAACCCATTATTGTATATATAACAATTAATACACCTAGTAATTTAAAATTACTTTTAATCACTGCTAAATCTTTTTTAATAAATCCTATCATTATTCTTCCCCCTTAATCATTAAAACCATAAGTTCATCTAATGTTATTTTATCAATTACAGAAATACTATATTTGGTTTTAAATTCTTTTTTATTAGGAATTAACACCTCATATTCATATTTTAATTTTTTATACTTAATATAATCTTTTTTATCAATTCCTTTAAACTCTTTTTCTGTACATTTTACTATTCCATATTTATCCAATAATTCATTTGTTGTTTTTGATAAAACAATTTCTCCGTTATTGATAAAAGTTATATAATCAGCTATATGTTCTAAATCAGTAGTAATATGACTAGAAAGCAAAATAGAACACTCATCTTTTTCTAGTATATTTTGAAATATTTGAATTATTTCTGCTCTAGCTACGGGATCAAGTCCCGATGTTGGTTCATCTAATATTAAAAGTTTAGGATGATGCGAAAGAGAGGTCGCTATTTCTAGTTTTTTTCTCATACCTTTAGAAAAAGTTTTAATTTGTTTATTTGGTAATAAAGAAAATTTTTTTAAATAATCATTAAACATTTTAGTATCCCAATTTTTATAAATACCTTTCATGGTATTATTGATATCATTTGGTGTAAGTATCTCTGGAAAAAACATATCATCTAAAACGACTCCAATATCTTGTTTTATTTCTTTATCATACTCACGATTATCTAATCCAAAAATTTTAATTTCACCACTATAAGATTTAATAATATCTAATATGGCTTTTATGGTTGTAGTCTTTCCTGCACCATTTTCACCTATAAAACCCATAATCATACCTTTAGGTAAAGTAAATGATATATTTTTAAGTTCAAAATTATCATATTTTTTACAAAGATTTTTAATTTCTAAAATATTTTCCACTTCTATTTATCCTCCTCATACAATATATTTAACATTTCATTTAGCGTTTTCTTATTTATATTATTCATTTTGGCAATAGTAACTGCTTTATCCATAAGTTCTTCTATCTTATTTAATTGTTCTTCTAAGGCAATATCTTTATTTATTTTAGCAACATAGAAACCTTTGGATGGAATATTTTTTACATAACCCTCTTTTACTAATTCTTCATAAGCATTTTTTGTTGTTATAACACTACAACGGAGATCTTTAGCTAAAGTTCTTATAGATGGTAATAATTCATTTTCTTTTAATTCATTAGAAACTATTTTGACTTTTATTTGTTCTTTAATTTGTTCATAAATAGGAATACCATTTGAATTACTAATTATAATTTCCATAGTTCACCTCTTTTGTATATATACATTATATACAGATTATACACAATTGTCAATGAATATAATAAAAAAAATATATCTTAAAGTAAGCATATATTTAACCAATTATAATTCTTATTGCTGTGATGTTGAATATATTTGAATTGATGCTTATGGCATAGCTCGTGTTTGAAGTCTTGGTTTAGTATATATTAATCACATTTGATACACCTTTTAAATCTTGTCACATTAGCCTAAAAAAACTAAGATTTACGACATTAAGTCATCTTAGTCTTAAATATTTTAGATAAATTTCATTTTTTGTTTTCAATAAACATTGTAATTATTTAAAAAAATAAATTTCTAAGTTACTATTACTTAAAATCATTTGTGATAATTTTTTTGTTTTAACCAAAATAATGAAATATATAAATTTGTATTTAGAGAAAAAATAGTAAATATAATTAACTTTAAATCCCTATAAAATATCATTTATATTTAGATTATTTATACAAAAATGTTGTATCATGGTTATTAATCTTAAATGAAGATGAAAAATAATAAGAATATGTATGTTTAAAAAGAAACTGAGAACATTATACGTACTAGAATTAAAAGATTCAAAATAAAACTTGCTGAAGATGATCTTAAACAAAATAAATATAATATTTTTTAAAGGTGATTTTGATTATAACTAAATATACAGTTCTAGATATTGATGAAATTAAAAGGTTGAAATAATTTTTCAAGTATAAATTTAGTTAAAAATTTTTTAGTTATTTATTACTGATTTAGAAATTGTTATGACAGGTCTTAATCTTAGTCTATCATTTTCTATATCTGGGTATGTAAAAGTAAATGTTTTATCATATACCATAATTGCACCAACATTATGCAATATTTTACATGGAGAAGAAGTCCAATAAAAACCATATAACCATTTTTTATTATCTGGAATAGATATTTTTCTTTCACCTTTAGAAAAAAATTCCCAGTCTGTTAATTTCAAAATTTTAGCTATTTCCTCTGCTTCTATTAATCTAGCCCTATAGCCATTATAATCAACAGTATATCCATCATTTTGATTATCATAAACCCAATTAACTGAATAACTATCAGTACGATTTGGTACTCCTATCCAATCTTCTGTTGTTTCTTTTAATTTTTCAATTACTTCTTTAGGTCCATCATAATTATTACCACTAGAATTCCATGCAACAGGTTCAGATGTAGTACTATGGTTTAAAAGTAAATTATAAACTGCTGATACTTCACTATCTAAAAAGATATACCATTTCATACAACCTTCTTTTGTTCCTGCTACACTCTGAGTATCTGTATATTCGCTTGCACTACATTCTTTTCCTATTACGGGATTAAAATAAACGGCAGTTCCATCTTCTTTTACTTCTCTTTTATAAGTACAAAAACTTTGTCCATCTAAATAAGCACAGACAAAATTATTAATATTTAAATTAGTTGTATTAATATTTTTTCCACTATTACTTATTGTTATGGTTCCACTATTAGGCTTTGTTCCTTTAAAATCTAATGTAGTTAAATTATCCATATTATAACTATCATCTAATGTTTCTTTTAATTGACAACCATCGGTTTTACAGTTAAATGTAAGTGTTCCGTCTGGAAAACTACCATTATTTTGTAACATAAAACTTGTTACATAGTTTTCTGCTGATTTTATAATACCACTTGTTGTATCTTCAGCTGCACTTAATCTTGCTCTATTTAAAATATTTAAAATTTGTGGTACGGCAATCAAAGCAATTACGGCTAGTATTACAATTACAGCTAATAATTCTATTAATGTAAATCCTTTATTTTTTATATTTTTTGTCATCATAATTCAAATGCCTCCCTTTTATTATGATATTTAAATTATAACGCCTTTAACTGGTAATTGCAATACCTATTTTTACTTTATTTAAATTAAAATAAACGCATATTTTTTTAATTCATGCGTTTATCATTTTTTTATTAAACTAAATTATTTCAAGTTGTTTTTTTCATCTTTTATTTAATAACTGATTTAGAAATTGTTATAACAGGACGTGTTCCAGCCCATGTTGTTCCATCATCATATAATGCTTGATTAGAAGAATGTGAATAAAAAAAATGAGTTATGCGCCAAATATTAGTTAATCCATTAGTATCAGGTGATATTGTCCAATAATATCGGCCAACAACACTATCAGCTTGTATCCAATTATCAACAGATGGTTTATCTGTAGAATAATTAAGTTTAAAATCATTTAATTTCAAAATTTTAGCTACTTCTTCGGCTTCTATTAATCTAGCCCTATAGCCATTATAATCAACAGTATATCCATAATTTTGATTATCATAAGTCCAATTAACAGAATAATTATCAGTACGATTTGGTACTCCTGTCCAATTTTCTGTTGTTTCTTTTAATTTTTCAATTACTTCTTTCGGTCCATCATAATTATTACCACTAGAATTCCATACAACAGGATCAGATGTAGTATTATGATTTAAAAGTAAATTATAAACTGCTGATTCTTCACTATCTAAAAAGATATACCATTTCATACAACCTTCTTTTATACCAGCTACACTTTGAGTATCTGTATATTCACTTGCACTACATTCTTTTCCTGTTACAGGATTAAAATAAACGACAGTTCCATCTTCTTTTACTTCTCTTTTATCAGTACAAATACTTTGATCATCTAAATAAGCACAAACAAAATTATTAATATTTAAATTAGTTGTATTAATATTTCTTCCACTATTACCGATTGTTATTGTTCCACTATTAGGCTTTGTTCCTTTAAAATCTAATTCATCTAAATTATTTAGATTATAATCATCTAATTCTGTTTGTAATATACAACCATCTGTCGTACATTCAAAAGTAAGTGTTTCATCTGGAAAGCCTCCATTATTTTGTAACATAAAACTTGTTACATAATTCTCAGCCGATTTTATAATACCACTTGTTGTATCTTCAGCTACACTTAATCTTACCCTATTTAAAATATTTAAAATTTGTGGTACGGCAATCAAAGCAATTACGGCTAGTATTACAATTACAGCCAATAATTCTATTAATGTAAATCCTTTATTTTTTATATTTTTTGTCATCATAATTCAAATACCTCCCTTTTATTATGATATTTAAATTATAACGCCTTTAACTGGTAATTGCAATACCTATTTTTACTTTATTTACAATAAAATAAACGCATATTTTTTTAATTCATGCGTTTATCCTTATAATCCAAATTCACCACTTAAAACTTTATATTACCTATAACACAAATTGCACTTTTTTCATTCCTATTATATTATTAATAATTCACTAGGTTTACTAAAATTTAACTCTAATTGATTTTATAATTTCAAAAGTATAATCAATTGATTCTTGTTCAAATGATTTTTTAGTTTAAATCAAATGTCTTAGGATTAATAACAGTATCTTTAGTTAAAACTAATTTTTTATAACCTATTTTTTCATTTTCTAAAATACTTTTTTCGGCTGTATCAATTATTTTTTTAACTATATTATTAACACTACGCATGCCAGTTTCACTATTTGAAACACTATCTAAAACTGCTTCTACAAAATCATCATTTATTTGAATATCAATTCCAAATTGTCTTTTATATCTATAGCGTTTTTTAGATAATTCACTTATTTTTGATTCTAATAATATTTTTCTTTTTGTTTCTTTATCTAATTCTTTAAATAATAATACAGTACTAATTCGTGATAATTCTTCTAAAGTAAAATATTTTTTTTCAATAATCTTTTTTCTTATATCTTGCTCTGTCTCTAAATTTAATTTGGACGTATTTTTTTGTTCAAATCCTGTAATTTTTTTGGTATCATTTATTCTATCAAAGACACCAGCAAAAACTTTATTAGTCATACTTGAATCAAACATAAAATTATAATGTTCAGTATCGATAGGAAAAATTCCTCCGGCTGTAAAAGTTAATAAAATATTTTTGATTGCAGTTTTTATATCTAAATCTGAATCATTTAATTTATCAAATTCGTCTAAGAATATTAAACCTTTTTGAGCTTTTTTTAATTCTCCTTTTGAAGCATCAAAAAGTGAAATAATGACATCTTCAATACTCATACCTTTAATACCTTGGGGAACAATATTGGAAGCATTGACACAAATTGAGGGAATATCTAAATAAGTACATGCAGCATTAACTGTTTCTGTTTTGCCTGTACCAGTTGGTCCAACTAATAAAATGGAGTCAGTCCCTTCACCATCGATAGCTGTATAATTCATATATAATTTTTGCGCAAAAGTATCTATTTCTTCGTCATGTCCAAAAACTTTTGATTTGATAAATGTTCGTAAACCATCATAGGATATTTCGCCAAATACTGATAAATCGTTATTTGATTCTAATCTTTTATTATTTGTTTCATAAGAATTAATTGTTTTAGATGTTTCAATTTCTTTTACTTTACCATCAATAACTTTAATTTTACTAATCCCAATTCTTTCGGATAAATTTTTAAACTCAGAAACAAGTCTACGATATTTTTCTAGTAATATTTTGATTTCTTGTAAATTGTTACAATTTAATATTTGGTTTAAAGCATCTTCATTTAAGACAACAGATGGTATATCTTTATTATATAAATAAGTTATAATTTCTTGATTATCTTTAATGAAATTTAAATCAATTTCATATTTAGTGACAACATCATTATTTTTTGTTGTTTCTATATAAATTATTCGATTTTTATAATCATTGAAAAAATATTCACATAAAAATTTTTGATTATCTTCTGAATAATTATCTTCTTCAAAATCATAAATGATTTTTAATTCATCGATTGAATAAACACTATCAACTACATATTTATTTTTTAAATCATTTTTGCGTTCTATAAAAGGGATTTTTTCTTTTGCAGATTTAAAATCAAATTCTCTAGCTTCGCCTTCTTCAACTGAAACAGGAAACAAAATGTATTTATCTTGTTCTAATTTTATAACTCGATATTTAATACAATATTCAATTTCATGATAATTCATTTAAACCACACATTCCTCTCACTTTGTTCAATATTGTTCTTAGGCTAATCACCTTAGTGATATATTATATAAAAATATTTATAAAAAAACAATAAATTTTAATCAATTCTTATTTATTGTTTTTTTTAATCTTTTATTATTTGACTCATTATAGATTGAATAATAACGATTGTTTTGATTAATTTCTTTCCAAATATTTTTACCAACTAAAATATAATTATAATCAGGACATTCGATTGCGTCGATTGTACCATCAATTAGTGATTGAAAAGTTTCTTCTTTATTTTTATCTAAATAATGAATATAAGGGGCAATACCAATAGTTTGATGATCTAAATTAGTGATATAGACTGATGAGGCCATATCAAGTAAAAGTGATAATTTTGTTTTTTGATAGTTAAAATCAATTAAATTAAAAGCATGTGCATATTCTTCATCTAATTGTTGGTTACCTATTATTAAACTAATATCATAACCTAAAAAAGATAATATATTTTGAGTAACGATGCCAATTTCACTACATTGATGATTACCTTTCTTTTTAAAAGAACTAAATACTGGAGCCTTTATTGGATCAAAAAATGTTCTTTCGTCTTTACTGATTAATTGTATCATTTCTTCTCGATTTATAGTTGGAATAGTACCAAAATATATATCAATGAAGTCTAAAATACAATCAAATAATTCAAATTCATCAATTATTTCTTGTTCTTTAATATATTTGCAAAAGTCTAAAATATAATCATCGGTATCTATATAATAAAATTTACCACCATTGGATACAATTTTTTTGTTTGTATCACAATTCATACCATATACCATTCTAGTTCCTAATGGTATATAGCCATCGAATTTGGTTAAAATCTCAGCTGTAGCTAGTTCGTAATCAGATAATAATAAACTATCAACCGATTGATTATAATCTAATAGAAAACCTATAGTATCACTTAAATGTTTTTGTTTATTTTCAAGTAAATTTATTCTTCTTTGGACAAAGATTTCTAATTCGTCATCATTTAATTTTTGAATTTTTCTTATCAATTTCATAATATCACCACTTGCTTGGTTATATATTATAACTGATATTAAAGAAAAATTAAATAAGTTTTTAAAAATTTAATAATTAAAAAATAAATGTTTTTATTTACACTTATCTTTTATTCTTTTTCTAAATTAATTGAATTATAGGCTCCCAAATCTAAGACGTCATAACCTAAATCGGTTAAGGTGTTATAAGCAATATTACTTCTTTTTCCACTTTGACAATATACTAGTATCTTTTTTGTTTTATCTAATTTAGTATTTTCGTCAATAGTATCATAAGGAATATTGATAGAATTTTTGACATGAGATAGATCATATTCTTGCTTTGTTCTAACATCAATAATGATATAATTGTCTTCTTTAATAATACTTTGTAGTTGTTCTTCTTTTGATAGTTCTTTGTTATTGCAACCACAAATTAACATTATACTAATAATAAATATTTTTGAAAATTTTTTTAACATATTTTACTCCTTTAGCATTATTTTTTAATAACCAATTTTTTTTACTTTTACTTTATAATCAAAGTAATTTTTAGATATTTTGTTTAAACATGAAATTTGATTTTGAATTTGATTAGAGGTAGAAATTACATCTAATAAGTATTTTCGATATTCAAATGTTTCTTTTAGATTGCTTGGTAGATTATTTAAATATAATTTAATATTTTCTATTTCGTTTAATGAATCTTGACAAGTATTTATACCTATTTTTAAACAATTTTCTTTACTGATTAACATCTGATCTATTAATTGATTCATATCAGTACTATTGGTATTTTTTTTGAATTGTTTTAAAGAATTATTTACTAATATAGTACTTGTTGTTAAACCAATTAATTTACTTGGGAAAGCGACAAATGGTATAAAGCTAAATGATAGTTTAACAGAATGATTAAAAAACATTTTTATTTTTGTTAGAAATGGTATTTTATTATTAGAATTTATGGATTTATTAAAATATTTTTTTAATTTTCCTAATTCTTTTGTTTGCTCTTTTAAAATAGAATTGACATTATTTTTTATTTGGTTTAAATCATTTTGTGTAAATTTAAATTCTTCTTTATCAAGGTTTATTTTATCCATTTCTTTTCTATATTCTATTTCTGAATTTATATATTTTTTCTTTTGTTCTATGAGAATCAAATCTTGATCACATCTTACTATTAATTTATCTTTTTCTACTTTTTCTTTAGATGGTTGATTCATTCCAATTGATTTTTTTAATGTATGTTCTGAATTATTATTTTGTAGTTTTTCTTTATTTGTTTCTAATTCTTTTTTTATGTTAAGTATCTTGAGTTTATGATAGTTTAATTCATCTAAGTTATTGGCAAAAATTATTTGATTTTCTATTTGAGTTAAATTATTTTTTTTATCATTATAATTTTTTGATTTGTTTTTAATAATAGCAGTTTGTTGAGGAATTTTTGTTGTTTTAATTGATATTTTAGAAATTTTATTCTCATTATTAATATTTGGTACTTCCATTTTTTTATTGTGATTTAAATTTGATTCATTATTATTTTGTTTGTCTACACTTTTTTGGTTAGTTTCTGTTAATTCTTTATTATTAATTTCTCCTACTTTTTTATTATTGGCTTTTGTGAAATTTTTTTGATTACTTTTTATAACAAGATATTCAAAAAAACCAGCAATAAATCCTAAAATCATTTTAAAAAATATTTTTATTTTAGAATTTTTTTTAGAAATGTTTATTTTATTATTTTTTGTTTTTGAATTTTCATCTTTTTGTTTTTTATTGATATTTATTTTGTACATTCGTAGACGTTCTAAGATATTTTTTTTCATTTGTTAATTCTTCCAATTTTGTTAAATGGAAATAGAATAAAATTAGTAGTACCTAAAATGTCATCTTGGCTAACAAGTCCAATTATACGACTATCGGTTGAATTAACACGATTATCTCCCATTACAAAATAATAGCCAGCTGGTATTTTAGTAAAACCTAATTGATTTAAATTAAAATCATTTGTTTTTTTAGTAATCATTTGTTCTTCAATGTATTCACCATTAATATATAATTTATTATCTTTATATTCAACCGTTTCACCTGGCAGACCAATAATTCTTTTAATTAGTTTTTCGCCTTTGTAATTAAAAATAACGACATCAAATCTTTCATAACTGTGATCATATTTTTTTAGAATTAAAATTTCACCATCTTGCAAGTTATCGTTCATAGAAGCACCATCAACTTTAACTGGTGTTATAATAAAAGTTCTGATTAAAATTACGGCAATAATAATTATTATATATATACCTATTTCTTTAAAATTATTAATTAATTTGTTCTCTTTATTTATTTTTTCATTATCCATTTTATCAACTCCCTATACGAAAAATAAGACAAAAAAATGCCTTATTAATTTCTTTCTTTTATTTTTGCTTGTTTCTTTTCATTTTTTAAATAATTTAGTTTTGCTCTTCTGACTTTACCTTTTCTTACAACTGTAATTTTGTCGATAGTTGGTGAATTGAATGGTATTGTTCTTTCAACACCGACACCATTAGATATTTTTCTAACAATAAAATTTTTAGATATTCCAGCTCCTTGAATAGCTACAACAATACCTTCAAAAGCTTGAATTCTATGTGTTTTTCCTTCAATAATTTTTAGATCAACTTTAATAGTATCTCCTACTTGAAAATTTGGTATGTCAGTACGAATTTGACTTTTTGTAATTTTTTCAACTAAATTCACGATTACACTCTCCTTTATAAATATATGATCATAATTATAATTTTTTATCAGCGGATCACATATTTATAATTTTAGCACATAAATAGCATTTTGGCAATAAATCAACAATAATTTTTATTAATTTTCTCTAATTTCAAAATAATTTCCTGAATCTAAATACATAATTCCTTTTTTATTACCGAAATTTTTAACAATATCGATATATTTATTTAGATTTTCAAATTTATATAATGTAACATAGACGTAATTTCCATCTTTCATATATAATAAAAAACGTTCATCATCATAGTCACTAGGGTCATATTTTATTTCAGAAATTCGTATTAAAATTTCTTTATTTAAGTTGTTCATTTTTTCTATTAAACTTTGATATTTTAAATTTGGTACATAATTTATAACTGTCGGTACATCAAATATGTCATCAACTTTATTACCGTCAGATAAAACTGTTTTTTCATCAGTTTTGTAATAAAATAATGGATAGTTTTCATCAATTTTGATATATACTTGAGTTAACCACTTTTTTGAAACTTTAGCTTGTTTTATATATACATTATCTTCTAATTTATGCTCTAATTTTTTAGAAGGATAATTAAGACTTGGAGGATAGTTTTGAAGTTGGGCTATATCAATAACTTCTTGAGTAGTTAAAAAGTCATTATTAATAATAAAGATATTAGTAATTCTTAAATTAATGAAATATAAAATTATCATACTAATAATCAATATAATTAATAATAATATAAACAATCTTCCATATCTTACTCTTATTTTTTTCTTATTTTTTTTTAGATGTTTCTTTTTTTTCTTCATAAATATCCCCTACATTATTCTATATATTATAGTCTATCACAAATTTTTAATTTAGACACTAGTTTAATGATTATTTTTCGTCTATTTGACAAATTTTTATCATATATTATTAGTTAGCACAATTCAATTTATTATATTCTAATAATAAGTTAGAAAGTGATAGTAGATATATTTTTTTATTAATATTAGGAATTGAAAAACACCAATTATTTGATGGTGTTTTTAATTAAAATTTAATTCTTTCATTAATATAATCAATTAATTTATCTACTTTCAAAGTTATTTGCTCCATAGTATCTCTATCTCTAATGGTAACTGTATTATTATTTATTGTTTCATCATCAATAGTTATACAAAATGGTGTTCCAATAACATCTTGTCGTCTATATCTTTTTCCAATATTTCCTGTTTCATCATAAGCACACATGAAATTTTTAGCTAATGTTTGATATACTTCTAAAGCTTTTTGACTATGATGTTTCTTTATAAGTGGTAAAATTGCACACTTATAAGGAGCAAGTGCAGGTATAAATTTCATTATTTCACGAGTTGTTCCATCTTCTAAATTTTCTTCATAGTAAGCGTCTGATAGAATGGCTAAAGTTAGACGATCACATCCAACTGATGATTCTACAACATAAGGAATATATTTCTCATTAGTTTCTGGATCTAAATACTCCATAGATTTTTTAGAATATTCTTGATGACGCGTTAAGTCATAATTGGTACGATTATGGGTTCCCCATAACTCACCCCATGAAAATGGAAATCTATATTCAATATCACAGGCTTCTTTAGCATAATGAGCTAATTTTTCATGATCTTTAAAACGAATATTGTCTGAATTTATCCCTAAATCAATTAAAAAATCATAAGCATATTTTTTATAAAATTGATAAAATTCACTATCGGTTCCTTCTTTACAAAATAATTGATGTTCCATTTGCTCAAATTCGATTGTTCTAAAAGTAAAATTACCAGGAGTAATTTCATTTCTGAAGGCTTTACCTATTTGTCCAATACCAAAAGGTACCTTGGCACGCATTGTTCTTTGAACATTATTAAAATTAACAAATTCTCCTTGAGCAGTTTCAGGACGTAGATAAACTAAACTAGTTGCATCCTTAACAACACCACGATTAGTTTCAAACATTAAATTAAATTCACGAATATCAGTATAATCTACTTTGCCACATTTTGGACAAGGTATCTTATGTTCATTAATATATTCAAGCATTTCTTTATCGGTTAAAGTATCAGGATTAATCTCATCAGTAAATTCTTCAATAAGTTTATCGGCACGATATCTTGTTTTACAATTTTTACAATCTAAAAGTGGATCCGAAAAACTTCCAACGTGTCCACTTGCTTCCCAAACTCGTGGATTCATTAAAATGGCGGCATCGATACCATAACTATTTATATTTTCTTGAACAAAACGTTTCCACCAACATTTTTTTATATTATTTTTTAGTTCAACACCTAATGGGCCGTAATCCCAAGTATTCGCAAGTCCATCATAAATTTCACTGCCTTGAAAAACAAAACCGTATTGCTTACAAATATTTACCATTTTTTCCATCGTAATTTTTTCCATCTTTTTTCCTCCTTAAAATACAAAATTCTCCCAGAAATATAAGGACTAATTTTATTAGCGGTTCCACCTTACTTATTCTAGAAGAATCAACTCATTATTATATTGCTCCGAGTTTCCAAGCTCATCATCACATTTATATAACCATTTTATATTATATCATAAATATTAAAAATAAATACAAATCTATCCCTTTTTTGTAAATCTTTCTCTATTATAATTTTAGAATTAGGAAAGTTTTTTTTAGCTATTTTTAAAATATCTAAACCTTGTTTTTCGCCAATTTCAAAAGCTATAATGCTATTTTGATTTAAATATTGACTCGATTTTTTTAAAATTTCTTGATAAAAATATAAACCATTATTATCTGCAAATAACGCTATATTAGGTTCATTATTTTTAACAATATCCATAATTTCCTCATCATAAGCAATATATGGTGGATTACTGACAATAATATCATATCTATCTTTTATATTTTCAAATAAATTACTATTTATAAAATTAACTTCTAAATTATTATTTTTAGCATTTTCTTTAGCAACTTCTAAAGCCTCTGAGGAAATATCAGTGGCAGTAACAAAACTATCAGAAAATTTCGATTTTAAAGTAACGGCAATACATCCACTACCAGTTCCAATATCTAAAATTTTTAAACTTTTATTATTAAAATATTTTTTTATATATTTAATTAATTTATCAACTAATTCCTCTGTTTCAAAGCGTGGAATTAATACATTTTCATTTACTTTAAAATTTAAGTCGAAAAAATCGACGTTGCCTACTATATATTGTACAGGCTCACCATTATTTAAACGTCTGATGCCACTATCTAAATCAGATTTAGGCAAATATTTTTTTAAATATTCTATTTCAGTCATTAATCTTCGCCTTTTAATTTACGAATTTGATCTTCTTGAATTAATGCTTCGATTATTTCTTCCATTTCACCATTCATAACTCTATCTAATTGTTTTAAAGTAAAGCCAATTCGATGATCGGTAACACGATTTTGTGGATAATTATAAGTTCTTATTTTTTCGCTTCGATCTCCAGTACCAATTTTGCTTCTTCTTTCAACGCCAAGTTCTTGTTCTCTTTCTTGCATTTTTAAATCGTATAGTCTTGTTTGTAAAATTTTTATGGCTTTTTCTTTATTTTTTATTTGTGAACGTTCAGTTTGTGAATAAACAACTATGCCTGTTGGTATATGAGTAAGTCTAACAGCTGAATCGGTCGTATTAACACCTTGTCCGCCACAGCCACTACTTCTCGTGATATCAATTCTAACTTCACTCATATCTAGTGTATAATCGACTTCTTCTGCTTCTGGCATAACAAGGACAGTAGCGGTTGAAGTATGGACTCTTCCTTGAGTTTCGGTAGATGGGACACGCTGAACACGGTGTGCACCACTTTCATATTTTAGTTTAGAGTAAACATTATCACCTTTAACCATAAAACTTATTAAGGAATAGCCACCGGCTTCCGAATGTTCTTCTTCAATGATATCAATTTTCCAGCCTTGATTTTCAGCATATTTCTTATACATTTCGTATAAATCTCCAGCAAAAATATTTCCTTCATCACCACCAGCTGCTCCTCTAATTTCAACAATAACATTTTTGCCATCGTTAGGGTCTTTTGGTAATAAAATAATTTCAAAATTATTTTCTAGTTGTTGTTTTTTTTCTTCTAAATTTGCTAATTCTTCTTTAGCAAATTCAATCATGTCATTATCTTTTAACATTTCTTTTGCTACTTCAATATCAGACAATATTTTTTTATATTCTTGATATGTATCATAAGCTTCTTTTATAGAAGCTTGTTCTTTACTTAATTCAGTCATTTTTTTTATATCGGTTATATTATTTGGATCAATAAGTTCAGTTGAGATTTGATTGTATCTTTCTTCTATCGAATTTAATCTTTCAATCATAAAAAATATTTCCTTTCTAGAAATTTAATAATATGTATTATTATACTATAAAAATACATTTTAAGCAAATTATAAAATCAATTATACTATAAAAATACATTTTAAGCAAATTATAAAATCAATATTATTGCATATATTAATAACAAGGTGATGTTGAATGAATTTAAAAAAATGGAAGGTATTTAGTGTATTTGGTACTTTTATACTAGCTTTTCTAACTCATTTTCTATATACTTGGTTTCCTAATAGTCTTTTTTCAATTTTTTTTCCAGTAAATGAAAGTATATGGGAACATATGAAAATGTTGTTTACAACAATATTATTATATGAAATAATCGAATATATAATTTTATCTATTAAACAGATTAAAGTTAATAACTTTTTATTTGCTAGTTTTGTAACTGCGATTGTAAGTATTCCAATTTATCTAATTATGTTTTTACCAATTTATTATAAAATGGGTGAAAATATGTTTATAACTATTTCTATCATGTTAATTGATATAATTATTGTTCAGTTTATAAATTATAAAATATTGAATGTAAAAGAATTTAATTTAAATATTTTAACAATTGTTTTAATTATTATTTCTTATATTGGTTTTGGTTTATTAACTTATTATCCACCAGAAAATGATTTATTTTTTGATCCTAAGGAAGAAAAATATGGTATTAGTAAATATATAATTTAAAAAGGACTATTATGAAATTAAATAATTAATTTCTAATAGTTCCTTTTTTATACTAAGACTTTTTTAATAAATTGCTTTTCCTTTGTAAACTCTATTTGAATATTCGAATCTTCGTTTAGAGTTTGTAATGTTTCTGTGTAATAATTATTTAAATTGATTTGTTTAGTCTGTTCTTCTTCTTTACTAACATATATACTAATTAATTGTGTACAAATATCATCAAATATTTTTAATTGTTCTTCTTGTGTAAGATTCGATTGTTTAGAAATTAATTTTTTTATTATAACTAATTTTCTATAAATATTTTCAACTTTATTGGCATCATATTTATACCCAACGATTGTAATGACATTAAAGAAATTCCAATATGTTAACCTATTTTCTAATAACATTTTATTATATTTTCTAAAAGCATCATTAATTAGTATATTCTTTTCTATTTCTTTAATTGATTCACTAACTGGTGATGATGATATAGCTCGAAAAGCTGCCATTATATCAGTTGAATCAACTTTCTTTAAATAATCTTTCATTTAATTTTATCCCTCTTTCAAATCAAAGCCGCCTTTCAATAATATCATACCGTTTATTAAAAGTCAACTGTTTTTTTATTTTTTATAACAAAAATTCCATTTAAAAGAACCATTGTAATTGGTTCTCAATCTATATTAAACGCTAATGCATTAGCGTACTAATAATTACAAATATAGATTATTTATCTATATTTGTTACAAAATAATTCTTTTGTGAATCGTTGTATTTATCGATCACACTTAATAATATTCTGTAATAACATATTTAGAACTTTTATATTCTATTTTTAATATTAAAAATTTTTTGAATTCTATACACTATAATATATTCTAATGATTTGATTTTGGTAACTATTATAATAATTTTTAATTATAATATGAATTTTTAACTTATATTTAAATTTTTTGTTTATTGTTATTGATAAAAAACATTAGTAAATATTTTTAAAGATAGATTGTCTTAATTAAATTTAATATATTATGGTAATTAAAACTTTATGAATATTTTAGTATGTTAGTCATGATTATGATATTTTATTTATAATTAGTTTTTATAAGATATTTTTTAATTAATCATTATAAAAAACTACAATTAATAGATTTTGTTTCTTTTATAATTATATAAATTTAAAACCTATAAAGAATATTTTCTATATTTTATAGAATTTCTTTATAGGTTATATCATAGAATTTAATACCAACTAATATATGTTCCAATTATGATAGCAAGTAAAATGTACAAAATTATTATAATCCAATAATTTGAAGTTTGATTAGTTGATATACAATTATTATTACAATTATTAGAACATTTGCTAGAATTTTGACAAGCCAACTATATCACCTCCTACTTCTTATTAGAGCTTAAATATATGCTCCAAGTATAATAATTAAAAGTATAAATAATACTAAAACAATAGCAGCACCAGAAACACCTGTATTACACATAGTTCATTCCTCCTTTTTTTGTCTTTTCACATTATTTTATGGAATTTTGAAAATTATGTGAATACTTATATCTAATTATTGTATTTTTTTATTATTTTTGTTATCATATACATGTATGATTAAAAAATCATAGAGGAAGGAGAAAAAAATGAAAAAAATCTTGTTAAGTACATTAGCCTGTGCATTTTTATTAACTGGGTGTGGTACAATCCCAAAATTAGAAAATGGTGAAGAAGTAGTAGCAGAGATTGATGGAAAGAGTTTTACTGCTAATGACTTGTATCTTAAATTAAAAAGTTACTATGGAACTAGTGCATTAGTTGATATGATTAACACTCAAATAGCTGAAAAAGAAATTGAAACTGATGATGATGCTAGAAAATATGCCAAATCTGAATTAGAAAATATAAAATATCAATATGAATTATATAATATGGATTTTGAAGAGGCTTTGAAACAAGCTAACGAAACAGAAGATGAGTTGTTAGATGAAATAATTCTTCAATATAAAAAAGATAAAGTTGTTGAAAATTATGTAAAAGATCAAATTACAGATGAAGAAATTCAAAGCTATTATGATGAAAATATTTTTGGAGATATGACTGCTAAACATATTTTAATTACACCAGATGTTACAAATGATATGAGTGATGATGAAAAAGCTATGAAAGAAAATGAAGCTTTAAGTAAAGCTCAAGATTTAATTAAACAGTTAAATGATGGAGCTGATTTTGAAGAATTAGCAAAAGAGAATTCAGATGATGCTGGAACTGCTAGTCAAGGTGGATTAATTTCTGGATTTTCAAAAGTTGGTTCTAATAGTGTTGTACCAGAATTTTGGGAAGCTGCTTATAATCTAAAAGATAATGAATATACTAGTGAACCAGTAAAAAGTACATATGGATATCATATCATTTTAAAAGTAAGTCAAAATGAAAGACCATCTTTGGAAGATACTAGAGATGATATTAAAGATACACTTGCAGAAGAAAAGTTAACAAATGATACAAATTTAAGTGAAAAATCTTGGGTTGAAATAAGAAAAAAATATAATTTAAATATTATTGATAGTGATATAAAGAAAATATATGATCAAACCATCGAATCATATAAATAAAAAATATAGGCTTAGTGATTGCTTAAGAAAGTTGTAAATAAAAACTGATATTTAGAATATATTTCTATTTATCAGTTTTTTATATGTCTTTTAATTTATTTTTTGATTAATTATTTCATCTATTTCTGAGATTGAAAAACCTTTCTGATATAGTTTAATCTTAATTTTTTGATATAATTCTTTATCATGATATTTAACTGCCAACTTTTTATATAATTTATCATAGGCACTATCAATCAAATTTTCATTATTAACTTTAATATTTTCTAAACAATAACTAATATCGTCTTTATAATATCCTAAGTTAATTAGATCAGTCATAATTTTTTGTTTTAATATATAATCAGAATATTTAGTATTACTTTTTATTTTTTTATCAATTATTTTTTTTATTTTATTTAAAAACATATTAGAATCAATTATATTTAATTCATTATCAATTATAGAATCTTCAATATTATGTTCTTTTAACTCATTTTTTATCTTAATAGGTCCACAATTACTAAAATTTATTTTATCCATAATATATGCCTTAGTAAATTGTTTATCATTAATTAAGCCAACATTTTTTAAATTGATAATTATTTCTTTCTTTTGATCTTCTAAAATATTGTTTTTATTCAAATAATCAACGATTTCTTTTTCACTACGTAGTCTAATACCAATTAATTTAATACATTTATTGTATATATCATAATACTTAGTTTCAATGTTTAATTTATTCAATAATTCGCTATCAATTTCACGATTATAAAGCAAATTATTTTTTAAGATAACATCATCATAAGTTAATATTTTCTCTTTATTATCTAAAAATAAATTATATTTAGAGTTAGATGTTTTTTTTATTTTAGAAATTTTCAATTTATCACCTCAATAACATAATAGCACACGAAAAAATGTTCGTCAATATTTAATCAACATTTTTTTAAAAAAAATTCCTAATAAAAAAAGATATCAATTTGTTAGATATCTTTTTAAAATAAAGACAATTGACTTGATTCGTCCATACCGTCTAAAATTCCCATTAAACGCATTTTTTCAATTAATGTTCCAGAAATTTTTGCTCGATTCTGTAAATCTTCGATACTTAAGAAATTACCTTTTTCACGTTCTTCAACAATATTTTTAGCTACAGTTTCTCCAAGCCCATCAATTGCGTTAAATGGTGGATATATTTCAGTATCACTTTTTACGTTCCAAACAATAGCATCACTTTTATATAAATCGACATTTAAAAATTTCATACCACGAGCTGTTGCTTCTAATGCAACTTTTAAGCTTTCTGATTGTCCTAATTCTTTATTTGTTGCATCATGACCTTTATTTTGAATTTCAATAATTTTATTTTTGATGGCTTTATAACCACTAATCATGGACTCCAATTCAACATCTGTGGCTTTAGATGAGTACCAAGAAGCATAAAAGTAAACTGGCATATGAACTTTATACCACGCAATTCTAAAAGCACTTATAACATAAGCGGCAGCATGAGCCTTTGGAAACATGTATTTAATTTTTTGGCATGATCCAATAAACCAGTCTGGAATATTAGCTTCTTGCATTGTTTTAACGTGTTCTTTCCATGTTTCTGGATCTTTACTAGCTTTACCTTTTCTGACAAATTCCATTATTTTAAAAGCTTTTATTGGCTTTACACCTTTATACATTAAATAAACCATTATATCATCACGACAGCCTATTGTTTCTTTAAATGGTACAATATTATTTTGAATTAACTCTTGAGCATTACCTAACCAAACATCAGTACCATGCGATAATCCTGATATTTTTATTAATTCACCAAAGGTAGTTGGCTTTGTATCTTCGACTAATTTTATGGTAAATGGTGTTCCGAATTCTGGTATTCCTAAAGTACCAGTATTACACATAATTTGTTCTTTAGTAACGCCTAGAACATCAGTTGAAGTGAAAATACTCATCGTATCTTTATCATCAAGGGGAACTTTCATAATATCAGTACCTGACTGTAATTGGATAAGTCTTAGTTGGGTTGGATCAGAATGTCCTAAAATATCAAGTTTTAAGACGCATTCCTCAATTGAATGGTAATCGAAGTGAGTTGTTCGCCATTCAGCAGTAGCATCTTCGGCTGGAAATTGAAATGGTGTAAAATCAAAGCAAGTTTTATAATCAGGGATAACAACAATTCCACCTGGATGTTGACCTGTGGTTCTTTTGACACCAGTACAACCTATTGCTAGACGTTCAACCTCAGCAGTACGCATAACAATATTTTTATCTTCGCAATATCCTTTAACAAAACCAAAAGCTGTTTTATCAGCAACAGTACCAATTGTTCCTGCTCGATATACATTATCAGCACCAAATAAGACTTTAGTATAGGCATGAGTACTTGCTTGATTTAAATCAGAGAAATTTAAATCAATATCTGGAACTTTATCGGCATTAAATCCTAAGAATGTTGCAAATGGCATATCTTGACCATCTTTTATAAGGGGAATATGACAGTTTGGACACATTTTATCTGGTAAATCAAAACCAGATGAATAGCTTGCTCCAAGTGATTTCCCTTCATCATCTTCAAAAATACTTATTTTGCATTTACTACAACGATAATGTGGTGATAAAGGATTTACTTCTGTTATTCCCATTAGTGTCGCAACAAAGCTTGATCCTACTGAACCACGTGAACCAACTAAGAATCCTTCATCATTAGAGTGTTTAACTAATCTTTGGGCTATTAAATAAATTGGGTCAAAGCCTGCACCAATAACGCCACCTAAAGATTTTTTTAACGTACTTTCTAGTTGTTCATCACTTAAAGGTTCTTCAGCTATATTTTTCAAGTATTCTCTTACATAATTTTTTACTGTATCTGAACCTTGAATAATAATTTCATGTAGCTTATTAAAAGCCTGTTTTGTTAATTCATCGCCTGTTAAATCAGATAATTCATTTTTTACAGCTGTAAGTACAACATCACCATATAATTCAGTAGCTATTCTCTCTTCAATTGAATATGGTAATGGTTCGCCATACCATTCTTTAGCTTTAGTATAAACTAACTCTGTTACGACAGTTGGACAATCCAAATATGTTTTTCCATCATCACTTTTTATTCTTGGTGAAAATGGGGTTCCACCAGTATCAGGTATAACTTCAATTTCTTCAGTCATATCTAAAATTTTATTAGTATTGGTTACAACAATTTCATATGCTAAATCATTTCCTAAAAATGCAAAATTGTCTAACATTTCTCTAGTGGTTCTAAAATGTTGTGATGGTATATTTGTAATTTCGTTTTTGGCTAAAGGGTGACGGCCACCACCTGGTACTTTTTGATTTACAATAATTTGACGATAAATTTTATCTTCTCTATAAAAATGATGAACATCTCCAGTTGCAACAATAATTTTACCAGCAGATTTTGTAGCTTCAATAATTTTTTTTATATGGTTTTCTAATTCTATTTTATCTTTAAAATCACCTAGTTGAATTAAATGATCGTATACCTCAGGTGGTTGAACTTCAACATAATCATAAAAATTAATGATATTAGTTAGTTCTTCGCCTTCTTTACTTCTTGCCTCTTTAAATACTTCTGATTCATAACAACCACTACCAATTAGTAATCCTTCTCTTAACTCATTTAATTTGCTTCTTAGAATTCTTGGTGTCTTATATAAATAAACTGTATTGGCAAGTGATATAATTGTGAATAAGTTTTTTAGACCTTTTTTATTTAAAGCAATGGCGTTAAAATGGTGAGTACGACCAAATTTATGTATTTCATCTTTAGAAACTAATTTGTCTAAATCACTAATTTTAGTATATTTTTGGGCTTCCAATTTTTTTAACATCTTATGAAAAACTAGAGCTGTTCCTTCTGCATCATAATCAGCTCGGTGATGGGCATCTTCTTCCCAAGGAACATTATATCTTTTAACTAAGGCAGATAGACCATGTCTAGCATAGCCTTGGTCTAGAGTACGTGATAATTCAAGTGTATCGATTACCGTATTATGAAATGTTCCTAAGTTATATTTTTTCATGGACATTTCAATAAAAGATATATCGAATTTTGCGTTATGAGCGACCATAGGAAGGTTACCGGTCCATTCTAAAAATTTTTTTGTAACTGTTTCTTCGTCATCTTTACCTTTAACCATTTCATCAGTAATACAAGTTAATTCAGTAATACGATCTGGAATATGGCGATGGGGATCAATTAGCTCATCAAAACGTTCAATAATATTTCCATCTTGAATTTTGACTGCACCTATTTCAATCATTTGATCGGCTCCACCGGCATTAAAGCCTGTGGTTTCAGTATCAAAGACAACATAAGTGTTGTTTATTAAAGGTTCATCAGTTGGTCTTATAACAATATTTACAGTATCATCAACTAATGTTAATTCAGTACCATATAATCCTTTAAAAATTGGGGGATTTTTTAATAATTCTTGTTCTTTTTCAAGTTCTATTTGAATTTCTTCTTTTGTCTTTTCATCAGTTTCTTCTGATAATTTATTTTTTAATTCTTCGATTTTACTTTTAATTTCATTTTTTATTTTTTTATTATGTGATTTTATAATTCCAAAGGAGATTGGGAAAGCTTGACAACCGTTATGATCGGTAATAGCTACTCCTTTATAACCTAGTTTTATAGTTTTTTCAACTAATTCACAAGTATGTTTGCCTAAATCTAGTTTAGTGACACCGTCCATTTGGCTCATCATTGTATGAGCATGTAGTTCCACTCTTTTAACAGGTGCATCATCAATTATTTCTTCTTTTATTACTTGAAAATTATTAATATCGGTAGCACTTAAGGTTAGTTCCTTGGAATAGTCGTCGTTTTTTACACTACCTTTAATACGGTACCAATTGCCTACTTTTAAGGCTTTATCAATAATTTTAAATTCTTCTTCATCATTAACAAATATTTTTGAATATATACTATCAGTATAATCTGTCAATTTTAAAGTAATAATTCTAAGTCCAGTTTTTGTTTCAATGACATCTTTTCCAAAGATTTCTGTTTCTACAGTTATTGTACCTGTAGATGATACGGTATCTAATCTTACAGCTTTATCAGCTATTTTTTTACCAAAAACAATATCTGGATTATCTGGTTCGACGATTAGTGGAGGACGTTTATAATTTTTATCGGGAATCCATTTTTTCTTTTCTTCTGGAGGTTGTTCGTATTTTTTTTCTAATAACTCTTTGGGAACATCTATTTTTAAATCTTTTTCAATTTCCGATTGGATCTCATTATTATCATTGACATTAATATTAAAGTTTAAGTTATCATAACCTATTTTTTTATATAATATTTTTAGTTTATCAAGAATGTTTTCTAATCTTATTTTTTGAGCGAAATTATCAGCATTTATGTTGAGATTTAAGTTTTCTACTGATATATCTAAGTTAGCTAGTGTAGATATAAGTGGTGAATTTTTTCCAATTTTGTTAACAAAGTATCGATAATATTCTTTTATATCACTATCTTTTTTGTTAATTACATTGAACATAACATCAATACTTGATATTTCTTTGTAAGAGTTTTCTATTAAATTAATAAATTCTTGGTAATCATTTAATTTTATCATGTTATCTATCGTTATATAAAAAACATATTTGGTTTTATCATAACTACCTACTATTTTATCTATTTTAGCATTTTGAAAATTTGAATATTTATCTAATGAGTAATTTATTTTTTTTAATAAAATTTCCATATATTGTTGCATACTACCACCATATAAATTATATCAAAAATTTAATGTGTAATAAATATTATTTCTTGTTAATTTAACTATAATTTTAATAAATTAAAATTTTTGTTGTTTAAATGTATATTTTTTTACTTTTTCAATATAACATTTTCCACAAAGTGATTCATATCTTATATTTTTATTATTATCAATCCCTATGGGATCTCCACTACTTACATATTCATTATTAGTTATTCTAGCATTAAATCTTGCCTTATTTCCACATTTGCAAATAGTAGGTATTTCTTCAATTTCATCAGCTAATTCCATTAATCTTTTACTACCTTCAAATAATTCACTTTTAAAATCTGTTCTAATTCCATAACAAATAACAGGAATATCTAATAATTTATTTATATACCATAATTCATTAATTTGGTTTTCACTTAAAAATTGGCTTTCATCTACTAAAACACAATTTGATTTTTTTATTTTATCTAAATATTTATTTGTTAATAAACTTTCATCATGATTAATTAGAATGTCAACTTTTTGACAAATTTCAATTCTAGAAATAATAGTATCTTCACCTTTAGTATCAATTTTTGGTTTTATTAATATACATTTTAAATTTTTTTCTTGATAATTATACGCTGTCTGTAATAAAATGGTACTTTTACCAGTATTCATTGCACCATATCTGAAATATAATTTTGCCATAAATTAGTTTCCTTTTAATTTTTTGTATTTATAAAATAAAAAGCTATACAATGTATAACCTTAATAAATATTATAAATTATTTAATTTTTCTTTAACCATTTTACTAACTAAACTCATATCGGCTTTTCCTTTTAAAATAGGTGAAATAGAGCCAATTATTTTTCCCATGTCTCGTTCGGAAGTTGGATTAATTTTAGAAAAGGCTTCATCGATTACTTTAATTATTTCTTCCTCACTTAATTGTTTTGGCATATATGTATTAAGGATTTCAATTTCTTTCTGATTTTGATTAATTAAATCTGTACGATTTGCTTTTTCAAATTCAATAATTGCTTCTTTTCTAGATTTAATTTGTTTTGCAATAATTGAAATTACTTCGTCATCTGATAATTGATGTTTTTTATTTAGTTCTTCCATTTGAATAGCACCTTTAACCATTCTGACTACTGATAATTTTTCTTTATCTTGAGCTTTCATGGCTGACTTTAGATCTTCTAATATTTTTTCTCTCATACAATTTTCCTTTCTTTAATAAAAAGCCACATTATGCGGCTCTATTATATTCTCTATTTCTTTTACGACTATTTTTAATAGCTTCTTCTCTTGCTTTTCTACGCTTTACTCCTGGTTTTAAATATCCTTCTTGTCTTTCTCTAATTTCTTTTTGGAGGCCACTTTTTGCATTTCTTTGTTTTAAAGTACGTATAGCACTTTCAACATTTCCATTATGGACAACAACTTTTGTCATTTTAGTATCCCTCCCTTCTAAAACTAGTGTTATTATATCACTTGAATACTTATTTTTCAATAAATTTTGTTAAAAAGACAAAAAAAAGAGATTTTTTTCTCTTTTTTATAAAAGAAGCAAGCATAGACTAACATGATTTCTTATCATAGTACCTACAATTCTACCTGCATTAGAAATAATCTCTACTAATAGGCTAAAAAGTGGCATTATAAATATTATGGTACAAAATATCAAAATTATTAGTAGACTAATTTTTAATAACTTATTTTGTTTTATTGTGTTTAACATAAATTTCCAGTACTTATTCTTCTAATAGCGTTGCCTAAACTTCGACCCAAATCAAGTATGGAATTTATAGCTCTTGCAAAAGCATTGATCATAGTACCTGAAATGCTACCTCCACTAATATTTAATAATTCTTCTTTGTTTAATTCTATCATATTTAACCTCCTTAATTATTGCATGCAAGTGGTCTTACATATCCATCAGCAACACCAATCAAAAAAACAATTATACCACCAATTAAAAACCAAGCTCCAACACCACCACCATTAATTTTTTTTAACTGCTCATTTTCAAGTTTAATCATATATTAAATTCCTCCTTTATTCCTTTGATTATTTCTTTGAACAAGTTTGTCTTTCCTCGTCTTAAAGTTATAACGAGGTATTTTTGTTTAATCAATGATTGATCAAATCTAATCATTAGATTAATTTTATAATTATTATCATATTCGTTTTTCTCAATATCTATAATTGTATAATCATAATAATGGTCTTCAATTATTAGTTTATAATCGTCTAATTCTTTTAAGATATTAGACTGAAGTGTAATATTTAAATAGATGTTATCTTCATTATATGTTATAGTCGATATAAATGTCTTTGACTTATCATAATATAATAAATTACTAATTATTAAGAAAAGAATTGTTGAAATTATTAATATAGTGGTAAAAGAATATATTTTAGATGGTTCTCTAAGAAGAAATATTTCATCATTATTTTCAAATTTTTTTATATCAGCTAGTTTTATAAATATTCCTCTTTATTTTATGATTTGAAAATTCGACTAGATGATTAAATAAGTCAATATTATCTAAACGATGTGAGATGAAAATAATTGTTTTATTAGAGAATTTAGTCAAAATATTTTTTAATATTTTTCTTTCTAAATTAGTATCAACTTGATTTAATCCTTCATCGATTATTAAGATTTCAAAATTTCTCATCAAACTTCTTGCTAAAACAATTCGCTGTTTTTCACCACCTGATAAATTAAAACCATTCTCTTCAATTAGCATATTATAACCTAGATTATTTGTTTTTATTATGTTATCTACGTGACAAATTTTAGTAATTTCTAAAAATTTATCATTATCTATTTTTTCGTCTAGAGTGATATTATTATACAATGTGTCAGTAAAAAGTGTTTCGTTTTGGGATATATAAACAATATTATTTTTTATACAGTTATTACGGTAATCATTAATATCTACATTATCTATATAGATTTTATTTCTACTTAATGGATAATATTGTAATAATAATTTAACTAATGTACTTTTTCCACTGCCACTATCTCCAATAAAAACTATTTTTTCTTTTTTTCTTATATCTAAATTAACATTTTTTAAAACATAATCACGATCATTATAACTATAATTTAAATTTTTAACTGTTATGTCGCCATATATTTTATTATCTATATTTCCTTTAGTTTCTTCTTCAACTATAATTTCTAATATTCTTTTTAAAGCATTATTAGCTTCTCTTATTGAAATATTATATTCTATAGCATTATCAATTGGTAGTAGTAAATAATTTAGTAAAGTATTAAAGACAAGTAAATTGCCTAAAGTTAATTTACCATCTATAATTAGTAAACCTCCAACAAACAACACGCATAAAGAACCTATATCAAAAAGTAATTGTTTTAAAGCAGAGCTGTTATTATAAATTGATTCTAAACTAAAAATTTTTTTCAAATAATTAATATATTTGTTTTGGAATTTGTCGATAACATTTTTTTCCATGCTAAGACCTTTTACACTCTCAAAGCCGGTTATACTTTCAACCATATATGATGTATATTCGGCTCTTTTTATTTGAGCATTTTCAACATTACGTTTTATAAATTTGGTAAAGATAGAGGCTATAATAATGAACAGTATAATAATTATTGATGAAATAAAAAATAATGTTGAGTTTATAAAATAAAGAACTATAAAAGATACAAAGGCTATTGGCAAGTCAATAAAAACACTAATTATAATTTTACTAATAATTTCTCTTATTTTTCCTAAATCATTCATACGTGATACAATTTCACCAGTTGTATGATTACGATAATAATTATACGGAAGTAATATAATGCTTTTAAAAATACTGCTTGTAAACAATAGATCAATTTTTTCACTCAAATAAATTTGGAGTTTATTGCGACAATAATTAGACAGATTTTTTAATCCATTAAACATAGCAAATAATATAAATAAGAAAATCATATAATTTTTTGATTGTGTCAAGACACTATCAGTAATAAATTTAAAATAATAAGAACTCAATAGTAGAAAGATAGTATAAAAACAGGAAATAATAGTTATATGCAAAATAAATTTTTTATAAAAAATAATTATATTTATAAATATTTCCAATAAATTTGGTTCTTTAGTATATAAGGGGAGTTTTGTTATTGGATACATGAATAAAATAATATTGTTCCATATTTTTTCAAATTCATTAAAAGGCATTTTTTTGATTCCACTTGAAGGATCTGCTATTATCATAAATTTTTTTCTATAATTTATCTCATATATTACTACATAGTGATTATATGTGTTATTAATTGTCACATTAGCAATACATGGTAAAATCATATTTTGGTCATTCATAGCTTTTAAATCAGCTTTGACGCCACTAGCTTCAAATCCAATTTGTTTTGCGGCTTCTATAATATGAAAAGCTGTGGTACCATTTTTTGTTGTCTTGGTCATATCCTGTAGTTTCCTCATACTTAAATAGCCTTGATAATATCTTATAATCATTTGCAAGCATGCAACACCACAATCTTTAATGCCTGTTTGTTTTACAAACGGATATTTTTTTAGCATCAAATCACCTCCTCACTTATAACATAATAAAAAACTATTAAAAAATCCTTTTTTTTTGACAAAAAAAATCAAAAAAATTTAAATTTTTTTGATTTTATTTCATTTTATTGCCATAATTTGCTTCTTCTTGTATGATTTCTGAGTTCATAACGTTAGTAACATAGTTGGTAAATTGTTTAAAATATTTTAAGTCAGAGTAACGATTGGGGTTTTCAAAACATTCAGCGGAAGGAATATTTATATCAAATTTTTCTTGCATACTATTCCATGTACCATTTTGGATTGATGTTTTACTTATTTCTAATATAATTTCTGGTAATTTACTTTTCTTGCTATTAGTACCATATACCATATTATAATTCATCATTTCATTTACTTTAGGATTTAAACCAATTTTTGTCAATGACTCTGTTAATAAACTTGAATTGTTGTTAAAATAAGATTGTTCTATAACATCAAGTCCAACCATGTTAGCAATTAAATCAGTTGCGATTACTTCATCAGTATGATAATCTTTATCACTTTCATTACCGACTAAATTATTTGCTATTATTTCTGTATAACCTATGTTAAGAGCTGAAAATTTATTATTTCTATTAAAGCCAACAGCATTATCTTTAGCTGTGATAACTTGTAATAATTGACACATCATAACATGTTTCATGTCATTATCTTTATTTAATTCTTCGACATTTAAATAAATTTGATTGGTAGTCGGATTATAATTAGCAACTTCGTTATACACATACTTACTACCTGAATCTATGTTTATTGTTTTCAATCTATTATCTAAATTAGTTAAATCTACTTGTGGATAATTAGAATGAAAAATACTAGTTAATTCAAATAAATTACCTTTTATAGCATCAGTTAAATTTGGATTTTTTCTAAGAGATTCTTGTATTTGCTCAAGAGTAATCATACTATCACCTTAAATAATTGTAGCACAAAATACGCAAAAAAAAAAGTCTAAACAGAACTTTTTTCAAAATTTGAATTAATAACAATATTTTTTTTCCCTTCGATGACTTTTTCAATTATTTGATTTTCTATTTTATCTTTAAGTATTTTATCAATTTTTCTTGCTCCAAATTCTTCGTAATTTGAATCGTTTACTATTTCCATTATTAATTCTTTAGAGAAACGTAATTTTATTTTTCTTTTAGCATATTTCTGTTTTAAAATTTCTAATTTTTGATTAGTTATTTCTTGAATGTTGTTATTGGTTAATTTATTAAAAACTATAATATTGTCAATTCTATTTATAAATGGTAATGAGAAGTATTCTTTTAATTTAGTTAATACTACATCATTATTTATTTTATTAAAACCTATATTTATATCATTAAAGCCAATATTAGAAGTCATTATAATCGTAACATTATCAAATCTTATTTCACGACCAGTAGCATCTTTTATTTTTCCATCATCTAAAATTTCAAAAAATAAATTAATAACGTTAGATGAAGCTTTTTCTATTTCATCTAGTATTAAAACTGAATATGGCTTATTTCTAATTATTTCTAAAATATTTTTATTGTCTGAATATCCAACATAGCCAGGAGGTGCTCCAATTATCTTACTAATAGAATGTTCCTCAGTATATTCACCCATATCAATTTTGATTACATTATCTTTTCCTACTAAGTTTTCACCAAAAATTTTAGCTAATCCTGTTTTACCAACACCGGTTGCTCCACAAAATAGCATAGCGTAACATTTGTTGTCATCTCGAAATCCTAATTTGATTCTTTTGGCAATTTTAAGTGTATTTTCAATTGCCTTATCTTGACCAATAATTTTATCTTTTAAGTTTTTTTCTAGCTTATTTATAATATAAATATTGTCATTTAACAATTCGTAAACAGGAATCTTTGTTTTTATATTAACAACGCTAGCTACATCATCTTTTGTTACTGTATTATATTTATCTTTTTTATATAAATTAAGTTCTAATTTATTTATTTTATCCATTAATATATTTTCTTGCTCTTTTAAAGTAGCAGCATCATTAAAATTCCCATCAATAATAGCTTTGTTTTTATCTTTTAGAATTTGTTGTAAGTCTTTATTTAAATGATTATATTTTTTAAATTCTCTACTTTCTGTTAAACTTACTTTAGCACATACTTCATCTAGTAAATCGATAGCCTTATCTGGTTGATTTCGGTCATATATATATTTTTCTGACATTTCAATAATGAAATCTATTATTTCATCACTAATAGTTACTAGGTGAAATTTTTCATAAATATTTTTTAATTTTAATAATATTTCTTTCACTGTTTGTTTATTTGGTGTTTCTATTATAACTTTTTGAAAACGTCTTTCTAAAGCACCATCTACTTCAATAAATTTTTTATATTCATCTAGGGTTGTTGCTCCTATACAACGTAATTTGCCACGTGCTAAAGCTGGTTTAAAAATATTTGAAGCATCAATTGCTCCCTCTGCTCCACCAGCTCCTACTAAAGTATGAATTTCATCAATAAATAAAATTATATCATCATTTTCTTCAATTTCTTTAATAATCTTCCTTATACGTTCTTCAAATTCACCACGATATTTTGTTCCGGCTACGGTTGTTGCCATATCGAGGCTAATAATTCTTTTATTTTTTAATGAAAGTGGGACATCACCATAAGCAATCATTTTGCTTAATTCTTCAACAATAGCAGTTTTGCCAACACCGGCTTCACCTACTAATAAGGGATTATTTTTAGTTCGACGTGATAATATTTCTAATACTCTTTTTATTTCTTTATCGCGACCAATAACAGGATCTATATCACCATTTAACGCTTTTTTAGTCAAATCAACACCTAATTCTTCTAATAGTAATTTTTTTGTTTTTTTACCTCTATTTTTATTGACTAGTCTATATGAAAATTCATTATATAATTCTTCTAGGTCGATATTTAGACCAAGCATTATACGAATAGCTACTCCTTCTCCTTCTTCTAATAAACTAGCAAATAAATGTTCTATTGTCACATTTCCATTATTATTTTCCTTACTATCGATAATAGCGTTTTCAATGATTCGTTTTAATAAAGGAGTATATAAAAACCATTCACTTTCTTTGGAACCTATACCAACAATATTTATTATTTCTGCTTTTAATTTATCATAATCTAATTTATATTCTAATAATTTTTTTGATATATCGTTTTTATCTTTTAAAATGGCCAGTAATAAATGTTCACTACCAATATATGGGTGTTTTAGGTCATACATTTCTTTTCTAGCATTGGTTAATATTTTTCTTGCCTCTTCTGTAAAATTTCCAAACATAATTTCCCTCCTCATTTATATTCTATGTTTATTTTGATATATAAATATAATTTTTAATCACAAATATTTTATTTTGTATATACAATCATGGCTGAAAAACAATATATTTGTTCCTCTGAAAAAACACTGACCGAAACTTGATATTTGATATCTATAATTTCACCTTCAAAGTCGTCTAAGAAAGCATTTATAGCAAGTTCCAAGTCTTTTTCATGAGCTTCATCAAAAATTTTTACTTTCATTTATATCACCGTAAACAATATATAATAAGTAATTAATAATATTTGTCAAAAAAGGGGGTTGTTACAAAATTAAATAATTAATTCTAAAAATTTCTTTTATATATACAAAAATGAGCCAGTTTTTGCTGACTCTTCAGTGGGCGGTTAGTATTCACGCACTTCTAAGTTTATTTAAATACTTTTGCCTTTATTTTAAATCATTTAAAATTAGTTATTTAACTTAATAATTAAATAAAATTTAAAATTTTGGTAGTTGA